>JAMFST010000222.1 GCA_026225435.1 Labilithrix luteola | reverse complement strand
TGGGCGAGAGCTTCGGCCCCATGTTCACCCGCGCGACGGCGCTGCTCGACGCGGTCGTCGCCGAGAAGTACGTCCAGGTGCCGCTCGACAAGCGCTCCGACGGCCTTTACCTCGGGCGGTTCAACGACGCGACCTGGCTGCGCTACGAGTTCTTCGTCTCCGCGACCATCACGGGAGGAGGCGCCGCGGGCATCGCCGAGGCCACCGTCCGCGAGCGGCTCCCCAAGCTGGCCAAGATCGCCAGCTGGAACCAGATCAACTCCATCTTGAACAGCGCCCTCAACGGCGCCAAGCTCGATCTCGAGTACCGCCCGCCGGGCGCGCTGCCGGTGAAGCAGGGGGTGCTCTTCTTCAAGCTCTCGAAGACGCCGGAGTTCTGGAACGACATCGCCGGAACCGGGACGATCGCGCTCTACCAGCCGATCGACCAGGACGGGATCGAGTTGAAGCTGTACGGGATCGACCCCGCGAATTTGCGGTGAAGAGCACCTATCCGTTACGGGAAGCGATGGATTCTTCCATGACCACAGGACAGAAGGGGAGGCGGCCGTGATCGACAAGATGTACTGGGTGGCCTCCGACGCGCTGTCGCTGGGAAGTCAGCTCGGCCTCGCGCAGGCGCTCCCGCCGGTCGACGAGCTGCAGCGCCGCATCTCCGGCATGTTCGACCAGATGCAGCGCCGCTGCCGCGACGTCGGCATCCCGCAGGAAGACTTCGACGACGCCCGCTACGCCATCGCCGCTTTCATCGACGAGCAGGTGGTGCGCACCGAGTGGCCGGGCCGCGCCCAGTGGCTCGCGAACCCGCTGCAGATGGTCTACTTCCACGAGAACACGGCCGGCGAGGGCTTCTTCACCCGCATGACGGCGCTCCAGGCGCAGCCCCAGCGGGCTCACGTCCTCGAGATCTACTACTGGTGCCTGGAGCTCGGCTTCCAGGGGAAGTTCGCCGTCGGCGCCACCGAGGGGGGAGTCGCTCCGGTCGCCAGCAACGTCGGCGCCGAGCTCTCTCGCGCGCTGCCGCCGAGCGAGATGATCAGCCCGCACGGTGAGCCCAACGAGCAGGTGGCCACGCTGGTGCAGCGCGAGCGGCCCATCGTCGCCCTCAGCCTCGCCTTCTTCGGCCTGGCCCTCCTCGTCTTCATCGGCCTGAAGATCGCCCTGATGGTGAGCGTGTCTTCGACCAACGACCGCATGGCCAAGAGCTACGGCGCGGTGCCGCCGGCAGCCGCCGTCGTCGGCACAGCGGGGACCGGCGCTCGTCCGACCCCGGGGAAGCCCTGAACGACATGGTGCTCTGGACTCTCCTCATCGCGACGTTTCTCCTCATCGGCACCTGGGTCGGGGGCTACTTCCTCACCTGGCCGCTGTGGTTGAAGATCGTCCTCACGGTCGTCATCGTCCTCGGCGTGGTGGCGGTCTTCGTCATGCGCCGCGTCCGCGCGGTCATGCGCGCGCGCCGCCTCGAGCGCGACATCCTCCGCCAGGCCGAGGAGCAGGTCGCCAACGCCCGCCCCGATCGCCGCGGCGACATCCTCGAGCTGCAGCGGCAGATCCAGCGCGGCATCAGCTCGCTCAAGTCGAGCCGCCTCGGACAGGGCGGGGGGGCCAGCGCGCTCTACTCGCTCCCCTGGTACGTCATCATCGGCCCGCCCGGCGCCGGCAAGACCACCGCGCTCAAGCACTCCGGCCTCGCCTTCCCCGTCCTCGACCAGAACGGCGGCGGCATCCGCGGCGTCGGCGGCACGCGCAACTGCGACTGGTGGTTCACCAACGAGGGAATCCTCCTCGACACCGCCGGCCGTTACGCGACGGAGGACGACGACCTCGAGCCCTGGCTCGCCTTCCTCGGCTTCCTCCGCAAGTACCGGCCCAAGAAGCCGATCAACGGCGTGCTCGTGGCGGTCAGCGTCACCGAGATCATGAACGCCAAGGAGGAGGAGATCGAGGCGCTCGGTCGCCGCCTGCGCACGCGCGTCGACGAGGTGATGACCCGCCTGCAGATGGTCGTCCCGGTCTACGTCGTCTTCACCAAGATGGACCTCGTGGCGGGGTTCGTGGAGTTCTGGAACGACCTCCGCAAGAGCGAGCGCGCCCAGGTCTGGGGCATGACGTTCCCGCTCGGCGGCCCCGCGCAGATCGACGCCGCCAAGCGCTTCGAGTCGGAGTTCGACGACCTCGCCCAGACGCTGCACGCCCGCGCCGTCCGCACCGTCGCCAACGAGCGCCAGCCGGAGGCCCGCCGCTCCATCTTCCACTTCCCCCTCGAGTTCCAGTCGATGCGCAATCCGCTCTCGGACTTCGTCAGCGCGCTCTTCGAGCAGAACGCCTTCCAGGAGACGGCGATCCTCCGCGGTGTCTACTTCACCAGCGGCACGCAGGAGGGGAGCCCGGTCGATCGCGTGGTCGGCGGCATGCTCCGCGCCTTCAACATCGCCGGCGGCACCACCGGCGCGGCCGTCGCCGGTCGGGTCGAGCCGAAGAGCTACTTCGTCACCGATCTCTTTCGCCGCATCGTCTTCCCCGACAAGGACTTCGCCGTCCGCACCAAGGGGGAGCTGCGTCGCCAGTTCGCCAGCCGCGTCGCCTTCGCCATCTCGGCGCTCGCCCTCGCGGTCCTGGTGGCGATGCCGTCGTCCTGCTCGTACGCGAAGAACTCCGAGCTGCTCGCCCAGACCGACGCGGTCGCCTCCGAGGCGTCCAAGATCCCCTGGAGCGATCCCAACATCACGGTGGCCGACAAGGCCAAGCACCTCGACGAGCTGCGTGACCAGCTGAAGCAGCTCGACGACTGGAAGCAGAACGGCGCGCCCATCAGCCACCGCTGGGGGATGTACGTCGGCAACGACCTCTACGAGCCACTGCGCAACGTCTACGTCGGCAACCTGCAGACCGGCTTCGCCGCGCCCACCAAGGCGCGCCTGGAAGAAGATCTGCGCGTCGGATCGGCCTCCGCGGCGCTCACCACCGACCAGTACAACGTCCTCTTCAACCGCCTCAAGGCGTACCTCGAAGCGTGCGACGTGGAGCGGCTCGATGTCGACTGGGAGCCCAACGCGCTCACCGAGGCCTGGGGCCGCGCGCTCGGCGCCCCGAGCAAGCCGGAGAAGGACATCCTCCGCAACCACGTCACCTACTACGTCGAGCTGATGAAGCGGAAGGAGATCCCCGTCTGGACGTGCGACGCGAATCTCGTCAACCGCGCGCGCTCGTTCTTGAAGCGACTCTCCGGTGCCGACCGCGACTACAGCGCTCTGTTGCGCGACGCCGACGAGAACGTCGTCCCCATCACCCGCGACTCGATCTTCCTCAACACCGAGTTCGGCACCTACGTCACCTCCCGGGCCAACCCCGAGATCTTTGTCAGCGGCGCCTTCACCAAGCAGGGCTGGGAGCTGTACGTCCGCGACCGGCTGGGGAAGGACCGCGCCAAGCAGCTCGCCGTCGAGCGCTGGGTCCTCGGCGACACGATCGTTGCCAGCGAGAAGGAGACCGACCGCCAGCTGAACGAGCTGCGCGACCGCTACTTCTCCAGCTACACCCGCGCCTGGGCGGACTTCCTCCACGATCTCGAGATCAGGAAGCCGGCGAACAACGACGAGGCGCTCGAGGAGCTCAACGCGCTCAGTGAAGTTCCCTGGCCGTACCTCCGTCTCCTGCGCGTGCTCGACGAGAACGTGCACCTCGAGGAGGCGGTCGGCGAGCAAGCCGAGCGCGAGATCCAGCGCCGCGTCGAGGCCGAGGCCATGCGCAACAACGCGCTCGGTCGCATCCTCGGCGACGCCGGTGTCATCGATCCGCCGCCCACGCGCTGGATCTCCCCGCCGGAGCTGGCCTTCGGCCCGATGACCAAGTTCGGCGTCCCCGCGGTGCCGCCGGGCGCGAAGAACGATCCCAACGCGCAAGCCGCGGCCGTCACCCAGACGCAGCTGGCGCACTACCAGGACCGCATCGTCTCCAAGCTGGTCGCCGTCCTCACCGATCTGCGCGACTCCAAGGGGCGCGGCGTCGAGCCGAAGGCGGTCACCGCGGCCTTCGAGGAGGCGATCCGCTCGACCAACGAGCTGATGACCCCGACGCAGAGCGGCTTCACCCGGCCGGTGCTCTCGCCGCTGCTCCTGAACCCCATCGAGATGAGCTACGCCGGCGTCCTCAAGGACATGACCGGCACCGACGGCGGCAACTGGGAGACCGAGGTCTGGAGCAAGTGGCACCAGAAGCTGGAGGACGGTTATCCCTTCAGCGACACCTGGAAGGACGTGAAGCTCACCGACTTCGCCGAGTTCTTCCGCCCGGGCGACGGGACGCTCTTCTCCTTCTATGACAAGAACCTCGCCGGCTCGCTCGAGCAGCAGGGCTCGCACTTCGTGCCGAGCACCCGCTTCAACCACTCGGTGAACTACTCGGGCGCGCTCATCAAGTGCCTCGAGCGCGGTCTCGAGATCCAGAAGGCGCTCTTCCCGGCCAAGGCGACCGACCCCATCGCCACCTTCGAGATCAACCTCCACAACGTCAGCACCAACGTCGCCGAGGTCACCTTCGACATCAACGGCGCCAGCCACACCTACAAGAACGAGCCGGAGGAGTGGCTGCCGGTGCAGTGGCCGCCGAAGGACTCGAAGGACCAGGCGAGCCGGGTCGTCGTCCACGGCTGGAGCAGCAGCGACGAGGAGCTCACCCGGCCGGGTGAGTGGGGTCTTTTCCGCCTCCTCGACGCCGCCAGCAAGATCGAAGCGGGCACCGAGGGCGGTCGTCGCGGCGGCTCTCCGACCATCGTGGCCGCGTGGCCGCTGCGCACCCTGAACGGGACGGTGAAGATGGATATTCGCCCCTCCCAGGACGACAATGCCTTCGTGAGCTACATGACGAAGCACCAGCGTCTGTTCAAGGGCTACACTTGCCCGCGGCTGATCTCCTTCGGCGTGAGGTGACCCGGTGGTGTGGAACTTCCTGAAAGGCGGCCCGTCGCAGGTCGAGCTGGGCGCCTTCGGGAAGATCCCGTCCATGGGGGACTTCGCCAGCGTCGGCGCCAAGCCGCTCGCCAGCTTCGAGTCGTGGCTCGAGGCGGGGATGGCCCACGGCGAGGCGAAGTACAAGGACCGCTGGCCTGCGCTGTACGCCGCCGGCCGGCCGTACCACTTCGTCTTTCACGGCTCGCCCGGCGGCAAGGAGGCGAACGTGATGAGCGGCGTGATCGCGCCCAGCGTCGACTCGGTCGGCCGCCGCTTCCCGCTGGCCGTGTACGCGCAGTACAGCGAGAAGCGCGCCGGCAACACGGCGCCGCTGGCCCCGCTCTTCCTCCGCGATTTTCTCGGCGATGCGGCGCAGACCGTGGACGAAGCGGGCACCCTGGCCGGCAGCGACGCGCTCAAGGAGCGGATGGGCGGGCTCACCGCTCCGAGCTTCGACAGCGAGTCGCACTTCACCGCCGAGTACAGCCACTGGGCGCGGGCGACGCCGGTGCGCAACGTCTGGCAGTCGATCTACAGCGACCCCGACACCGACGCGCCGCTCGCCGTCATCCGCTCGATCCTCGACTCGGTCAGCCCGTTCCACGGGCGAGAGAACCTGACCACGCTGCTCGCGCTGCGCCTCCCTCTCGGCGGCGGCGGTCCGATGATCGCCGCCTTCTGGATCGACGTGGTCCGCCGCGCGGCCGGCTGGCGTCACTGCATGCCGACGTTGTTCTGGTCGGTGGACGGCTCGCACTCGCTCCTCTTGCAGCTCGGGGTCACGCCGCCGAGCGCGCTCGCCGAGCTGTGGTCGCCCGATGCAGACAACGAGCACGTGTACGATCTGACGATGTCGCGCAGCATGGATTACCGCCGGGAGATCCTCGCGCAGCTCCCGCGCGAGCTCGGTCGGAAGCTGGAACAGTGGGACGCATCGGCCGCCGATCTCCTCGCGGCTCTCGGTAGGTAGGCAGGTAAGAACATGGCAGCAGCCTTTCCGGACCTCGAGACGAAGGTCGCGGCTCTCCTGGCCCCCATCGCCGGCGCGAAGCCGTCGGGGGAGGACGTATCCTTCGATCCCGATTTCGAGCGGGTGAAGGCGGAGGTCGACAAGCTGGGGAGCGTGAGCGCGGGGGCGCCCGACTGGCGCGGCGTCGTCGAGCTCTCGAGCAAGCTGCTCTCGGGCCGCTCGAAGGACATGCGCCTGGCGACCTGGCTCACGCTCGCCAAGATGAACCTCGCTGGGTGGAACGGCCTGGCCGAGGGGCTGCTCGTGCTGCGCGAGCTCACGACCAACCACTGGGACACGATGTACCCGGAGCGTCGCCCGCGTGCGCGCGCCAACCTGTACGGCTGGCTGGTCGAGCACATCGCCGCCACCCTCGAGCCGGCGCCGGTCAGCGCCGCCGACGCGGACGCCATCCGCGCGGCCAACGCGCTCTTCCGTGAGCTCGACGCGATGCTCAGCGAGAAGCTCGGGGACCTCCACCCCGGCATGGGCATGGTCCGCCGCCTGCTCGAATCGCGGGTGGCAGCCGCCGCGGAGGTCGCCGCTCCGCCTCCTCCGCCGCCCCCGCCGGTCGCCGCCGCCCCCTCCGCCGATGTACAAGCCGCTGCACCCGCGGCGGCTCCCGTCGCCAGCGCTCCCGTCGCGGCCAGCGCGCCTGCTGCTCCCGCACCGGTCTTCACCGCCGCCGCTCCGCCCACCGTCACCAGCGCCGAGTCGGTCACCGAGGCGCTCAACGCGTGCCGCGGGACCGTGCTCAAGGCCGCCGAGCTGCTCTGGGAGCAGGACAAGACGATGGCCTGGGCCTATCACCTGCGGCGCGCCGGGGCCTGGCTCGCCGTTCGCGCCGTCCCCGCGACCGCCGCTCCGGACAGCCCGCGCACCGGCGTCCCGCCGCCCCCTCCGGTGGTCCGTCGCAGCGTGGAGGACGCCTTCTCCCGCGGGCGCTGGCTCGAGGTGCTCGACGAGGGCGAGCCGCTCGCCGCGACGTACATTTATTGGATCGACCTGCACCGCATGGTCGGCGTCGCCCTCGGCAACCTGGGCCCGGAGTACGCCGGGGCGAAGACCGTGGTGGGCAGCCAGGTCCGCGGTTTCGTCGACCGCCTGCCCGCGCTCGCCAGGCTGGCCTTCTCCGACGGCACCGCCTTCGCCAGCGAGGAGACGCAGACGTGGCTCTCCTCGCTCGGTGGCACCGGAGGTGGGTCGGGCGACAGTGCCGCCGCCGCGGCCGAACGAGCAGCCGAGGCCGAGGCCGACGCCGCGGTCCTCGCCGCGCGCGAGGCGCTGGAGGGGGGGCGTGTAGGTGAAGGCGTCGGCCTGCTCCTCGCCGTGTCCCGCCGCGCCGCCAAGGGCCGGGAGAAGTTCGAAAAAATGCTTCTCGCGGCGAGGATGGCCGTCGAAGGGAAGAAGCCCACATTGGCTCGCCCCCTCCTCGAGGATCTCTTGCAGCGAATCGACGACCACCGGCTCGAAACATGGCAGCCCGAGCTCTGTGTCGACGTGTACACTACCGTTCTGGAAGCGCTCCGCGCGTCCAAGCCCGCTGCCGGTGCTCCTGGTGACAGGCCCCCGTCGCGGGAGACCGAAGCGGGAATCCTTGAGAAGATCTGCCGGCTCGACCCGGCGCTTGCCGTCCGTTTGGGAATGTAATTTCGGCGGGCTCGCGAACAGTGTCGGAAAGCATTGTTCCGCGGGCGTGACCGAGCGAGGAGATCAGTCGAATGGCTAAAGAAGGTTCAATCGCACCGAAGGAGCGCATCAACATCCGGTATCGCCCGGCGACCGGTGGCGCCCAGGAGGAGGTGGAGCTCCCGCTCAAGCTCCTCTTCATCGGTGACTACACCGGCAAGCCCGATCCGCGCTCGCTCGAGGATCGCAAGCCGATCAACATCGACAAGGACAACTTCCAGCAGGTCCTGCAGGAGCAGAACCTCTCGGTCGACATGGCCGTCCCGGACATGCTCTCGGGCGAGAAGGACGCGCAGCTGAACGTGAACCTCAAGTTCCGTTCGCTCAGCGACTTCGGCCCCGAAGCGGTCGCCGAGCAGGTCCCCGAGCTGAAACGACTCCTCGAGCTGCGCAAGGCGCTCACCGCGCTCAAGGGCCCGCTCGGCAACACCCCCGCGTTCAAGCGCAAGATGCAGGCGCTGTTGAACGACGACGCGGCCCGCGCCCGTCTCGTCCAGGAGCTGGGCGTGACCGGTGATGACGAAGAGGGAGGGAGCTGACGATGGCGGAGCAATCCCACGCGACCGGCGCGGCCGGAGCGGCTGTCGAGACGCAGACGCACACCACCTCGATCCTGGACGACATCCTCACGGAGACGCAGCTCCGTCCGGACGACGAGGGGTACGACGTCACCCGCCGCGGCGTGCAGGCGTTCCTCACCGAGCTCCTCGCCCCCGGGCGCAAGGAGAAGGTCGATCGCGCCTTCGCCGACATGATGATCGCGGAGATCGACGCCAAGGTCTCCAAGCAGCTCGATCAGATCCTGCACAACCCCGACTTCCAGAAGATGGAGTCGGCCTGGCGCGGCCTCAAGTTCGCCATCGACCGCATCGAGTTCCGCGAGAACATCCGCTGCGAGCTGCTCAACTGCTCGAAGGACGATCTGGCGAGCGACTTCGAGGACGCTCCCGAGCTGGTGAAGAGCGGCCTGTACAAGACGGTGTACACCGCCGAGTACGGGCAGTTCGGCGGCAAGCCGTACGGCGCCATCTTCTCCAACTACGACATCGGTCCCGGCCCGCAGGACATCACGCTGCTGCAGAACTGCGCAGCCGTGGCGGCCATGGCCCACGCGCCGTTCTTCGCGGCGGCAGCTCCGCAGTTCTTCGGCGACAAGGACTTCCTCAAGCTGCCGAACATGAAGGACCTGCAGGCTCACTTCGAGAGCCCGATGTACACGAAGTGGCGCTCCTTCCGGGAGACCGAGGACGCGCGCTTCACCGGCCTCCTCATGCCGCGCTTCCTCCTGCGCGTCCCCTACGGCGCCAAGACCACGCCGCTCAAGTCCTTCAACTACGAGGAGGAGAGCCAGGGCGAGCACAACGCGTATCTGTGGGGTAACTGCACCTTCGCGTTCGCCACCCGCATCGCCGACAGCTTCGCCAAGTACCGCTGGTGCCCGAACATCATCGGCCCGCAGTCGGGCGGCACCGTCGAAGACCTCCCGCTCCATCACTACGAAGCGATGGGCGAGATCCAGACCAAGATCCCGACCGAGATCATGATCAGCGAGCGGCGCGAGTTCGAGCTCTCGGAGGAAGGCTTCATCGCCCTGACCTTCCGCAAGGACTCGGACAACGCGGCTTTCTTCTCGGCCAACAGCTGCCAGAAGGCGAAGTACTTCGGGCAGTCGCCCGAGGGGCGTGACGCGGAGCTGAACTACCGTCTAGGCACGCAGCTCCCGTACATCTTCATCGTCAGCCGGCTCGCCCACTACATCAAGGTCCTGCAGCGCGAGCAGATCGGCTCGTGGAAAGAGCGCGCGGATCTCGAGCGGGAGCTCAATGGCTGGCTCGGTCAGTACGTCGCCAACATGGACAGCGTGTCGGCGGAGGTGCGCGGCAAGCGCCCCCTTCGCGCGGCGAGCGTCACGGTGGCCGATGTTCCCGGCAATGCCGGCTGGTACAAGGTCGACATCAACGTTCGCCCCCACTTCAAGTACATGGGCGCGTTCTTCAATCTGAGCCTGGTCGGCAAGCTCGATAAGCAATGAGTCGGGCGCCCTTCGGGGCCCTCTAGGAGGGCACTTCCCTCACACCGACGTCTTGGTGAGAAAAAGTGCTTCTCAGGTTGAGTAGAACGCGAACCACTCCGTCAAAGAATCACCGAGCTTAACCACCCGCGCTACGGCGCCCACCCTTTCAGACGAACTAGGCGAGGAAACACATGGCATTTGAAGCGTATGTGAAGTGCACGTTCACCAAGCAGGGCGCCTCCCAGGGCCAGTCGCCGCGTCCGGCGCACAAGTCGGAGATCCCGGTCCTCCGGGTCGACTACCAGGCCGAGGCCCCGCGTGACGTTGCGACTGGCAAGGCTTCGGGCAAGCGGTACCACCGCCCCCTGACCATCCTCAAGGAGTGGGGCGCGTCGAGCCCGCAGTTCTTCGCCGCCTGCTGGGCCAACGAGCTGATCTCCTCGCTCACCATCACGTTCTGGCAGAAGGACGCGAACGGCAGCGACCAGCAGCACTACCAGATCACCCTGACCAACGCGTACGTGGTCAAGGCGCGCGCCTACACGGGCGACGCGAACAACGACAGCAGCAGCGCCAACACTGCGAAGAACGCCAGCGAGTACGACACCTTGGAGCTCGAGGAGCTCTCCTTCTCGTTCGACAAGATCGAGGTCCAGGACATGATCGCCAAGACGATCGCCGTGGACTCCTGGGGTCAGCAGAACATCGACAGCTGACGAGGGCAGGTATCACTCTCGCGGAAAGCCCGCAACCTTCGCTGGTTGGGGGCTTTTTGCGTTTGTCTGTGAGAGGCTAGGGGCACGATGAAAGGTGCTTCGCTGCTGGCGCGGATCCGCAACCCGCAGCTGGCGATCCCGCGGCGGCAGGTCCTCGAGAGCGAGCTGCGTGACAGTGTCCTCGAGCACCTCCAGGGGATGTGCTCGACCCGCCTCGGCTCGATGCTCACGCACCCCGACTACGGCATCCCCGACGTGTCCGAGATGGTGCACTCGTTTCCCCACGCCATCTCGATGATGCAGCGCGCGCTGAAGCACACCATCGAGACCTACGAGCCGCGCCTGACCAACGTGCGCATCACGCACATGGCGAGCGAAGGCGGGGACCTGATCGTGCGCTTCGACGTGAGCGCCCAGCTGGTCGGCGAGAGCGGCAAGAGCCCGGTGAAGTTCGAGACGACGTTCGACGTCTCGCGTAAGATCACCGTCCGCTAGCGGGCGGATCTTCTCGGACAGCGCGCGTGTTCAACAAGTACTTCAAGGACGAGCTGGCGTACCTCCGCGAGCTCGGGCGCGAGTTCGCTTCCGCCTATCCGGCCCTGGCGCCGATGCTCGCCGATCGCGGTGGCGATCCGGACGTCGAGCGCCTGCTCGAAGGCGTGGCCTTCCTCACCGGGCGCATTCGCCAGAAGCTCGACGACGAGCTGCCCGAGGTCGTCCACAGCATCGCCTTCCTCCTGTTTCCGCATCTGCTGCGGCCGCTGCCGGCGTGCACGATCCTCGAGCTGACGCCCATCGCCTCGGTGCTGCGCGAGCGCATGCTGGTGCCACCGGGGGCGGAGTTCGCCAGCATCCCGGTCGACGGGACCTCGTGTCGCTTTCGCTCGGCCTGGCCGTGCGAGCTCACGCCGTGGACCATCGACGACGTGCGGCTCGAGGCGCTCCCTCGCGGGCGCGAGCAGCTGCGCATCCGCTTCTCCACCACCAACGGCGCGCCGGCCGCGGACATGGCGCCGGCCAAGACGCGGCTGCACATCGCGGGCGATCCGCACTCCTCGTTCGGCCTGCTCATGTGGCTGCACGAGCACCTCGACGACGTGGTCCTGCTGGCAGGCGGGCCGTCGGCGCCGGGCAAGCCGCCGCGCGAGGTGTCGCTGGGCAAGCGCGTGGTCAGCCACGCCGGCTTCGGCGACGACGAGGCGCTGCTCCCCTTTGGTCGCCTGGCGTTCCCCGGCTATCGCCTGCTGCAGGAGTATTACGTCCTGCCGCAGAAGTTCTCCTTCCTCGACGTCGCCGACATCTCGCGCCTCCGGGAGATCGACCCCAAGGCGACCACCTTCGAGATCGCCTTCCGCTTCGACGCCCCCTTCAAGGAAGCGCCGGCGCTGGTCGATCGCGACCTGGTCAAGCTGCACTGCGTGCCGGTGGTGAACATCTTCGACGCGACCGCCGAGCCGCTGCGGCTGACGCTCGGGCGCGAGCGGTACCTGCTCCGTCCGGCCGGGCTGCCGCCGGAGCACGCCGAGGTCTACGCCATCCGCGACGTGGAGAGCATCGCCACCGGGACCACGCGGCGGGTGAAGATCCCCTCCTTCTACGACTTCTCTCACTCCGAGCTGTCGAGCGACCCTGCGCGTGTCTTCTACACGACACACCTCGAGCCGAGCGTGAGCGGGGCAGGGGTGGACGTCTTCTTCTCCTTCGGCTCCGCGGAGAACGCTGCCGCCTTGCCGGACAGCGAGGTGGTCTCGGTCGATCTCCTCGCCACCAACGGCCGGCTCGCCAACGGTCTTCGCGCCGGGGACATCCACCTGGCGACGCACGGCTCGCCCGCGGCGGCCACCTTCCGCAACCTCACCGCGGTCACCCAGCACGTGCCGCCGCCGCTGGGGCGCGAGCTGCAGTGGCGGGTGGTGGCGCACGCCGCCATGGGGCTCCGCTCGATCACCGAGGTGGACGTGCTCCGCTCGGCGCTCGACGTGTACAACCTGCACGCGCTGGTCGACCGGCAGGCGGCGCGAGCCAACGAGCTGCGCATCGCCGCGGTGCTCGACATCCAGGTCAAGCCGTCGGAGCGGCTGTACCGCGGCTCGCTGGTGCGCGGCGTCGGCATCGACGTCGAGCTCGACGAGGCCGGCTTCTCCGGCGACGGGGACATGTACCTCTTCTCCGCCATGCTCGAGCGGCTCTTCGCCGCCTACGTCTCGCTCAACTCGTTTTCCAAGACGACGATCACGGGGCGAGGCACTAGAATGAAGTTCCAGTGGCCGGCCAGGACGGGGAACGAAACGCTGCTCTGATCGAAGAGCTCGCGCGCAAGCCTGCCCGGTTCAACTTCTTCCGCGCGGTGCAGCTGATCCAGGGGGCTCACCCCGGGGCGGTGCCGGTGGGGGAGGTCGGGCCGGCCCGGCGCGAGGCGCTGCGCTTCGTCCACGACGCCGGGTTCGCCTTCCACGCGGCCGACATCAGCCACGTCCGCCCGCGGGTGATGCGCGACGGCGTCCCCTTCGTCGAGGTGGAGTCGACCTTCTTCGGTCTCTTCGGCACCGCCTCGCCGCTGGCGGCCTACGTCGGGGAGGAGATCCTCCACTCCGACGACGGCAGCTCGCTCCGCGCGTTCTACGACGTCTTTCACCATCGCCTGCTGTCGCTCCTCTTCCGCGCCTGGAAGAAGAACCGCTTCGCCTCCGGCTTCCGCTCCGACGCGAGCGACGTGTTCACCCGCCGGGCGATGGCCTTCGTCGGGGTGGACGCGCGCGCGATGCCCAGGGAGGGGCTGGGGGCGCTCGAGCTGCTGGCCATCGCGCCGCTCCTGTCCATTCGTACACGGCCGGCGCGCTCGCTGCAGATCATCCTCGAGCGCATGGTGCCGGACACCGTCATCGGGGTGGAGAGCTTCGTGGCCCGGCGGGTGAGGCTGGGCGAGGACCAGGTGATGCGCCTGGGCAAGCAGAGCTCGACGCTCGGGGTCGACACCACGGTGGGCGCGTCGGTGGTCGATCGTTCGGGGCGCTTTCGCGTCGCCGTCGGGCCGGTGGACTACGCCACCTTCGACAAGCTGATGCCCGGCGGGCAGCGCCACCCGCTGCTACGGAACGTGATCAACCAGTTCTCCCGCGGGGTGCTGGAGGTCGAGTGCCAGATCACCCTCGCCGCCGAGGAGGTGCCGCGGCTGCAGCTGGGGAACTACCGGGGCTCGCGGCTCGGCGTCACCACCACCTTGCGCGGTCGGGAGACCGAGCCGATCCACGCGCGCTTCGTGCTCAGCCCCGAGGCGTCCACGGCGCGAGCGACGCTCCTGGACAGCGAGTCGGCGCCGTCGACGATCGCGCCGCGCGTGGTGATGTAGAGCGCGGCGAGGTCGCCGTCAGTTGATCTCGAGCGTTTCCATCACGCGCAGCAGCTCGTCGCTCACCGGCTTGAGGGTGCTCGTCTGGTGGACGATCTGCACCAGCACGATCCGGTGGTCGCTGCGAGCGAGGATCTCCCGGCTCACACTGACGAAGGGGGACTTGGCCGCCTTCACCGTGCGGCGAACCACGTAGGCGCGCCCCTGCGCGTTCCAGGTGGAGATGGGCACGCGCGAGCCGAGGATCTCGGCGCCGTCTTCCTTCACCCCCTTCTCGTAGCGGTCCATCACCTCGAGCCAGGGATCGCTGGGCGAGTCGAGCCGCTCGTAGATGGCGAACAGGTACTCGTTGGGGGAGACGTACTCGATGTACCGCTCCTCCGGCTTGTTGCTGGCGGTGCGGATTTTCCAGTTCGTCGGGCGGGACAGGTGGATGTTCCCGCCGATGACGCTCACCCCTTGGTACTCGGGGTTGGGATCGCGCTGGGCCAGATCGAGCTGCGGATAGCGCTGCTCGAAGCTCGCGGCGTTCGCCGTGGGGTCGTCGTACTGGTAGAAAACACGGTTCTTGAAGGCGATGGGGTCCGGGGTTCCGGCGCACCCGCACAGCCCGAGGCTGCCGCCCGTCACCAGGACGGCGCGCAGCG
>JAMFST010000221.1 GCA_026225435.1 Labilithrix luteola | reverse complement strand
CTCGTAGGCGAGCGACCGACGGATGCGGCCGGTGGACGGGCCGTCGAGCCGCGCCTCCAGGGTGTAATCGGCCTGCGAGGCGTACGGCGGATCGACGTAGACGAGGTCCACCGTCCCCTCGAGCCCCTCGGCCAGGAGCCCGGAGGCGACGTCGAGCGCGTCGCCGTGGACGAGACGGGCCGAGCACGAGCCTTCGCTTGCGGCACGAGCGGGCGTCACCTCGAAGCTCTCGAGGCGCGCGACTGCGCCTCCCCCGCCCTCGGCGACGGTCGCCGAGGGGCGCCACTGCCGATCGGGCCAGGTCAGGCCAGCGTGACGGGCGGTCGCAACCACAGAGCACACGCTATACCATGAGCGCCTACCCGAGCGATTGACGTGATGCGGCATATTTCCGCCGCCGTGGGCGTGGCGCGACGGCGATCGCCGCAACTGGGCAAACGACTGCGTCGCAGCTCACGCAGGGGCGCGCATCGGCGGTGGCAGTGGTACCGTCCGTCGTCACGTGGCGGCAAAATCCACAACCCCCGGGCGGCTCATCGATGTCCTTCGTGCTTTGCCGCAGAGCGAGCTCGACGCGCTCGTCGCTCGGCTCGGGGTGCGCATCGATCCGGCCAAGCGGCTCGACGGTCCGGCGCAGATCGCCCGCGCGCTCGTGGCGCTGCCAGAGCTGCGTGATCCTTCGCGTCTTCCGCCGGCGAGCGTGGAGCTGCTCCACCGCGTCGCCGAGGCGCGCGGTCTCCTCGTCGTCTCGGCGCTTCCGCCTGCGCTCGAACCACTGCTCGCGCGCGGTCTCCTCTTCGCGCGCAACGAGGAGCGCGCCGCCGGGGAGTCACGTCGCTTCGAGCTGATCTTCCCCTGGGCGTACCTGATGCAGCTGCGCTCGTGGGAAGGCGAGGATCCGCGCGGGATGCGCGCGCTGCTCGCCCAGGCTCCGTTCGAGACCACCAGCGCGGTGGCGGCGCACTATCTCGGTCGTCAGGCGACGCCGCCGATCTCGCTGTCGCTCGAGTCGGCCTGGGAGATCCTCGGCGACGACAAGAAGCTGCAGGCCGAGCTCGACAAGCTCGCGCCCCTCGAGCGGCGGCTGCTCGAGGCGGTCGAGCGCGAGGGGGGCGAGGTCGAGACCGACGAGCTGCTCGAGCTCGAGCGCGAGCCGCTGCGCCTGCGCACCGCGACCGGCGCCACACCGTCTCGCCGCGGCGTCGGCTTCTCGCTCGAGCGGCGCGCGCTGCTGGTGCCGGTCCACCCGAACCGCCACGTGGTGCCCACCGAGGTCGCGCGCATCATCGGCGCGGCGGCGCGCGCGGCGGCGGAGGAGCAGCGGGCCGAGGTGCGCAGCTTCGTGGCCGACGGGGACCACACCCCGAACCGCGCGAAGTTCGCCGTCGACGCCGCGCCGCTGACCGTGGGGCTGGCGATCGTCGCGCGCGAGCCGGGCAACGAGGTGCGCGCCGGCATCGGCACCCCCAAGTCGCTGGTGCACAAGCTGGCGGTGCGCTTCGCCCGCGAGCCGGAGCACGTGGCGCTGATCGTCGCGCTCTCGCGCGCCATCGGCTTGTGGGACGCCTCGGCGACCAACCCGGCCGCTCCTCCCGGATCGCTGGTGGTGCGCGAGCTGCCGCGCGTCCTCTTCCACGCCTGGCGCCGCGGCGGCGCCTGGGACGAGGGGCGCCCGGAGAGCGAGATGCTGCGCCTGGCGCCAGACGCGCGCGATGCCAGCCCCGCCGGCGTGGTGCGCGAGATGGTGCTCGATGCGCTCCACGATCTCGGGCACGAGAGCTGGATCCCCTGGAGCGCGCTCGAGAGCTACCTCTCGACCGACTTTCGCATCCCCGGGCTGACGCGCCTCTTCCGCCGCTGGTGCGACCGGGTCGGCTGCCGCGAGATCACCCCGCTCGAAGTGGCGCGCCGCGTCGCCATGGACAGCTTGCCCGCGCTCGGCATGGTCGATCTCGGCGACATCGGCGACGCGAGCGGCGAGGATCGTCCGAGCAGCGCCGGAGGCGTCGCCGCCGCCGACACCGAGGGGGAGACACCGCTCGCCGGCGCCGGCAGCGTCAGCACGGGTCCGCGCGCGTTGCGACTCAGCTCGCGCGGTCGTTCCCTGCTCGCCGAGCGACTCGGCAGCGGCGACATGACCGCCTCCAAGTTCCTCGACACGCACGTGCTGCGCACCGGAGGCACCGCGCGCCTCGCCGCGCTCATCGCGCTGGCGCCGTTCGTCGAGATCGGTCGCTCGACCGACACGCTCGATCTCATCATCTCGCCGCAAGCTCTGGCGCGCGCGCTCTCCGCCGGCTTCGACGCCGACGCGCTGCGCCAGCGGATCGAAGCGGTCGCGCCGCTCCCCGAGTCGCTCTCGCGCACGCTCGCGCAGGCCAGCGTGGTCGTCGGCCGCGGCACCTTCGTTCCTGTCGGCGGGTTCCTCTGGGTCGAGGATCCAAACGTGCGCGAGATGCTGCGCACGCGCCGCTCGACCTCCGAGCTGTTCGTCGATCCCTCCCCTCCCGCCGGACTGCTCGTCGCCGCCGGCGTCGATCTCGATCGCGTGGTGCGTCGTGCGCGCACCGTCGGCGTGGAGATCCTGGTCGACGGCATCGTCGCGCGCGCGCGCACCTTGCCGCCGCCGCCGGTTCGCTCGACGCCTTCGCCCGGTCGGCACACTCCGACGCCGGGGCGCGTCACGCCGATGCCAGGTCGCGTCACGCCGAATCCTGGACGCGTTGCGCCACGCATCTCGATCAAGCCGACGAGCGAAAACGACGACGATTGAGTCGCGTTGCACGAGCGAAAATCCGGAAGAGAGTGCTAGCCACGCGGCATGCGTTCTCGTCGCTCGACGTCCGTTACTTCCACTCTCTGTCTCGGTCTCCTCGCCACCGCCAGCGTCACTGCCTCGTCGGCGTGCGGGGGGGACAACTCCTACGTCGTGCCCGGCGGCAGCAACCACGGCGACGCCAGCGTCGACGCCACGGCCGGTGATTCCGGCACGGGAGACGGCGGCGCCAAGATCGGCCCGTTCG
>JAMFST010000020.1 GCA_026225435.1 Labilithrix luteola | reverse complement strand
GGCGTACAAGAACCTCAACATCATCGTCGACGGCGAGGAGGAGCACCGCTACTCCCCGCCCGCCCGCACGGTGACCGAGGCTCCTGCCGCTCAGCCGCTCTCGGCGGTCAACGAAGAGTGACGTCCTCGCCGGCGTGAGCCGGGCAGAGACGCTCGCATGATGCGGCGCAGTCCTCGCGGGCTGCGCCGTTTTTCTTGGTGTGCCCAGCGTGCACCGTAACCAGGCATTGCTCGCCACGCGCCGTCTGATCTCACGTCCTCGCGCTGCCCGTCCGGCCCACGTGCGCCTTTGCGATCATTCCCCCCAAAGCCGTGGAGGCGCCCGCATCAAAGGCCAAACATCCACGCTTCGCGGTGGGTGGCGCCCCGTCGTTCGCGCGGCGCGGTTCAATTCGTCCTTCCGCTCGTCCTTCGATCACCTCGCCGCTCGCTACGAGCGGGCGCCGACTCGGCGACGCCGCACATGCGTAGCGCGAGGACGGCGTAGCTCTCGGCGAGAGCGGCGATGGACTTGGGGCCGTCGGGGCGGTACCACTCGCGCAAGCCGTTCAGCGCGTCGAGGAGGAGCATCGTCGTGACGGTCGCGTCGGCGATCTTGAACACGCCCGCCCGCGCCCCCTCCTCGAGCAGGGCGATCATCGCGTCGCGGTACTCACGCTGCAGACCGATGATCCGTGTGAGCGTTCGCTTGCCGAGCACGTAGCGAAACGGGTGTCCGTTGAGCAGCTCGGAGTGGCGGCGCTGGCTGAAGACGATGTGCTGGATGATGGCCGCACGCAGCCGCTCCTCGGGGCGCCGGCGCGAATCGCTCAGGATGGGGATGAGCGCGTCGTCGAAGTCGCGCATGAAGCGCTCGAGGATGGCGGTGAGGATGGCCTCCTTGTTGGCGTAGTGGTGGTACAGCGTCGACGACGAGATGCCGACGGCGGCCGCGAGATCGCGGATCGACGACGAGCCATACCCCTGGTGATAGAAGAGCCGGGCCGCCTCCTCGAGGATGCGCTGGGGCACCGAGGTGTCGACGGGCGCCTCCGCCGCCTTCGCTTGCTCGCCGCGCTTCCCGCTCATGACGGCCGAAGCTACCACGGGCCGTTTGCCGCTGTTGACGCGTGGCGCCGGGGATTTCGACGCGCCGCGACAGCAAACGTCGAGCGAATCCGCCTTGTCAAGGATCGCCGTCCCTGGTTACGCTCCGAGTCGACCGATCGATCGATCGGTACAAATGATGGACGAAAGAGACCGCCAAATCCAAGAGAAGCGCAGCGCCAGCGGCATCCCGCTCCGCGACGTGTACCTGCCTGCGAGCGAAGCGAACGGCGGGGACGGCAGTCCGTGGCTCGGCGCACCAGGGGAGTACCCCTACACGCGCGGCCGGCCCCGCGTGGCCAAGGAGTGGATCCAGCGGGAGCTCTCCGGCGAGGGCAGCCCGCGCACCTCCAATGCCCAATTTCGCTACCTCATCGAGCACGGTGCCACCGGTCTCGACGTCATCGGCGATACGCCGACCACCGCCATCCTCGATCCTGATCATCCCATGGCGCGCGCCTCGGTCGGCGCCGCGGGCGTGTCGCTCTGCCGGCTGCAGGACTTCGTCGACCTCTACGAGGGAGTCCCTCTCGACCAGGTGTCGGTGAGCCACTCGATGGTTGGCGCGTTCGCGGCCGCCGGGCTGTACCTCGCCGCGGAGCGCTTCGGTTTCGCCCACGATCGGCTGCGCGGCTCGCTGCTGCAGACGCCCCTGTACACCGAGGACTGCTCCTACGCGACCCACCTCCCCGTGAGGCTGCGCATGCGCCTCAGCCG
>JAMFST010000220.1 GCA_026225435.1 Labilithrix luteola | reverse complement strand
GCTCGGCGAGCGCGCGGCCGTGACGCTCCTCCTCCTCATCGCCGCGGTGGAGATCTGGGCGCGCGCGGCGACCGATCCGGACTTCTACCTCCCGGATCCCTTTCGGCCGCTGATCCTCACGACGATCGCCGTCGTCGCGATCACCGGGTTTCTCAAGCGGCGAGCCCTGCGCAAGGGGATCCGCATCCTCGTCTTTCTCACGGTCGCCGCGATCCTCGTCTCCGAAGCGAACGCCCGCTTTCGCGCGAGCGACAGCGATCGCATCGAGCAGACGGCCGACGTGATGCTCCGCTATCGCTACCGCCCTGGCGCCGTCGTCCGCACCGGCCCCGCGCGCGACGTCCCGCTCACCGTCAGCTCGCTCGGCCTCCTGGACGTCGAGCACGCCGTCCCCAAGCCCGAGGGCGTCTTCCGCATCGCCGTCCTCACTGGCTCGATCGCCAACGACGGCGCCATCCCCTTCGACGACCGCTTCTTTCGCCAGCTGCAGACCGATCTCGCTGGCGCGGTCGCCGGCAAGACGATCGAGACGGTCAACGTGTCGTGCGAAGGCTACGACACCGCGCAGCAGGTCCGCCTGCTCGAGAAGGTCGGCCTGAACCTCGAGCCCGACCTGGTGATCGTCGCGTACATGCTGACCAGCGCGTCGCTCCAGAACGGCGCGTACCGGCGGCTCGGCGACAGCTTCTTCTTGTTTCGCTTCCTCCCCGTGGTCGCCAAGGTGGAGAGCGGGAGCATGTGCAGCATGTTCGCGCCGTTCCACGACAGCTACGGCTTCGACCTCATCGTGCGCAACTCGCTCGAGCGTCTCGACTTGCTCCGCCGTTTGTACAAGTTTCGCGTCCTCGTCGCGGTTCTTCCCGTGGTGGAAGAGCCGGGAGATCCGGTGTGCGATCGGCTCTACGACAAGGTGCTCGGCGTCGCGCACGACATCGGATTTCCTGCGGTTCGCGTGGCCGATGCGTTCAAGGGGGAGCCGGCCGCGTTCTTCGCCAAGCCCGGCGAACGCGGCGACGTGTGCCATCCGAACAGCGAAGGGCATCGCCGCATCGGGCAATCGATCGCCGACGGCGTGCGCCAGCTGCTGGCCAGCCCTTCAGAGCCCTAGCTTGTCTTCCTGGTGGCCGAGGATCACCAGGTTCGACTTCGGATGCGATCGGCACAGGAGCGCGTAGCCCTCGGCCACCTGCTCGTCGGTGAGGATCCCCTGCTCGGCGCGGTCGATCTCTCCGGAGATGACGCGCGCGCAACACGACCCGCATGACGCCATCCGACAGCCGAACGGAAGACTGAGACCGCTGCCGAGCGCCGCGTTGAGGATGTACTGATCCTCGGCGCACTCGAAGGTCGCTTCGCGCGTCGCTTCCTCCGGTCGATGGTCGTCGGGGCCGCGGTTCGGATCGATGGGCCGGATCTCCGTCGGCAGCCGCACCGTGATGGCGTGCTTCGCCGCCGTGCTGTGCTTCTGGATGGAGGGGATCAGCCGATCACCCGAATCGAAGCTCGCGCCCGCCGGCTTGCTGCGCTTGCCGATGGCGTGCTTGATGAGGTTCTGCTCCTGGATCAGATCCTTGCTCTGGTAGGCGCCGATCTGGCTCATTCCATAGAGCTTGATCTCGGATCCCAGACCTTCCGTCTCGCGCAGGAGATCGTTCACGTACGGCATGAACTCGTCCTCGTTGATCGCGAGCTTGGCCTGCAGGTCATCGGGCAGGCCGGTCGTCTTCACCGGCTGGAGAATGAAGACGCGGACCCCCAGGTTGTAGGTCGAGCGGAAGAGCGGCAGGAGCTCCTTGTAATTGAGGCGGGTGATCACCGCCTTGTGCGAGACGCCGATCTTCCGCTTTCGCCGGCGTGACAGCTCGTACAGGTTGCGCAGGCCGTGGAGCGCCTCCTTGAGCGATTTGCCCTCGTCGCCAATCGGGTTGATCTCGTCCTGCCCGGCGTAGCTCGACGCGTGGAGACTGATGTCGAAGAACTCGAAGCCGGCTTCGAGGATCTTGAGCGCGAAGTACGGGTCGGCGAAGGCGCGAAAGTGCGACGACATGCCGAAGTATTGAAAGCCGTTGGCCTTGGCCAGCTCGACGTACTCGAAGATCTTCGGATGAAGGCTCGGCTCGCCGTTCATGAAGAACAGCATGTTGTACTTGCTGCTGGTGGCGAGCCCGTTGGCGAGGATGAGGTTCCGCGTCTCGTCGACCTTCGGCGAGATCGGGTAGTACGCATTCTGCTTCTCGACGCAGAAGACGCAGTTGCTGTTGCAGAAGCTCTTGCCGCGAATCGAGAGCACGCGGTGCTGCTCGTGCTGGCGCGTGTCTCGCGGAGCCGGCAGCACGGTGGCGCTCTTCGATTCGGACATCTCCCGCAGAAATAGCACGCCTTCGGCCGCGCGGCGCGGCGAGTCCCTGGCGCTCTACCGCAACGCGCCAAGCTCTCGCGCCGCCGAGGCCTTCAGCGACTCGGGCGACTGCAGGACGCGCATGCGCCCGGTTCCATCGAACCAGCTGAAGATGCTCGACGAGCGGTTGCCGCGCATCGCCACCAGCGCTCGCTCGAGCGTGTCGTCCCCGATCAGGAGCGACGGATTCGCCCCCCAATCGAGCTTCAACTGCTCCGCGACGTCGACCACCAGCGGTGCAGCGACGCGCAGGATCTCCGCGGCATGCGGGGTCGCCTCCGACGCGCGACCCGCCGCGCGCAACGCGAGGCACAGCTCCATCCGCGCCCCCATCCGCGACGGCTTGGCGTCGAGCGCATCGCCGAGGTCGGCTATCGCCGCGTCGAGATCGCCCCGACGACGACGAAGCGCTCCGCGGTACACCGGCAGCGTCCCGCCGCGTACCGGCGTGAGGCGCGGATCAGGGTGATCGGCGAGACGAGCGGCTTCGGCCAGGCGCCCTTCGAACAGGAGCGCGGCCATCTCCCCGATGTCGGCCCAGCGAAAGAGGCGCTGCGCCGAGAGAGTGCGCGCCGTCTGGAAGTCGTGCGCGGCCTCGGCGTAGCGACCGGTCCAGAGTCGCAACTCGCCGCGATGGCAGACGAAGCTCGCCGAGCGCGGCGCCTCGGCCACCAGCGCATCGAGCGCGCTCTCGACCAGAGCCTGGTCACCGCGGCGTACGAGGTCGAGCGCGTCGACCGCTCGCTGCCGCTCCGTCGGTGGAAGGACCAGAGGTACACACGAGCGCGAACCATCCGCGGCGATCGCCGAGACCGTCGGCGGACTCTCCAGGTTCCCCGCCAGCCGGTCGAGCACCGCTTCGAGCAGACTTCGCATCGATTCGCGCGAGCCGTAGGCCTCGTCGAGCGCTCTCTGTCCGACCACCGCAGGTAGCTCGGTGCAGAACACCCCGTTGATGAACTCGGGCCGCTCGACGTGCGCGCGCGAGAACTGCGGGGTATCGATCTCGCGGTCCGCCTGCGTCTGCATCAGAGCCCGCAGCACACGGACGCCGAACGACTCCTCCTCGTTCACCGCCTCGAGCGCCAGCGGTACGTCCGAGAAACGACGAAGATGAATCAACGCGCGAACCCGGTGTGCGCGCAGCACCTTCCGGTAGGAGGGATCGCCCTGTTCGATGGCGCGATCGAGCCGCTCGATCGCCTGCGCGGGTCGTCGCTCGAGGACGTCGATCACACCGAGAACACCGTCCGCAGCGATGAGGTCGCTCTGCCCTTCGACCAGCCGCCGCGCGTGCGCGAGGTCGCCGGCTCGCAGCGCGGTCCACACTGCGTTGGGCGGACGCACCGGCGGCCCCGCGCGCACCGGTGTGCTCGGTGAGCCAAAGCCGAGAAGTCGGTCGAACAGGGGCCGCGCGCGGAAGACACCGAGGTCGCGCGGGTTGGCCGGAGCCACCTGCCGCCACGCCACGATGGCGCCGAGAAAGTCACCCGCCCCCAGTCGCGTGAGCGCTGCACGCACGCCCTCGCCGGGACGACGTGAAGAGGAAGACGGTACGCCGCGGGAGCTCGCCATGGACAGGTCGGGACACGCCGAGCGTAGTCGATTCCCCGAGGGCTCGACGCAGAGTCCGCGTGGTAGCGTCGGTGGTCCGATGACGGATCCTGGCACGGCGCCGACGTCTGCGCCTCCGACGTTGTCGACGCGGCGTCTTCGCCAGCTCCGCCTCCTCGCTGCCCTGCTGGCCGTGACGCTGGTGTACGCCTTGTCGGAGGTCTTCTTCCGGTTCATCAGGCCTCCGCCGCGGGTCGCGCTGGTGCGCGGGAGCCAGGTCGACGACTTCCACCTCGCCGAAGGCGGAGTGCCGGTGTGGAAGTTCCCTGAGCTGCATCGACCACCGTGCAGCCAGCGTCGTCCGGGGGCGCCGCGGATCTCGTTTCTCGGATCGTCGATCACCTATGGAGTCGGGCTGAAACGCGAGGAGACGCTCCCGTCGCTGGTCGAAGAGGACCTCGCGCACGCGACTCCGGCCCCCTGCTCCGACGACCTTGCCGAGCCTGGATTCGCGAGCGCCCAGCAGCTGGCCGTCGCGCGCGCGTCACTCACCGCCGCGCCGAGCGCGCTCGTCGTGTGGGAAGACTGGGATCCCTCGAAGGTCTATTCGGCAGTCGGGGACTTCGCCTTCGACGCGCGCGGACGCGATCTCGACGCGCGCGGCGTCCCCGTCGTCGCGTTCGTTCCGAGCTTCGTCGGTGACCCCTTGTTTCGTTTCTCCGCGGCCTACGAGTACGCGACCCTTGCGCTCGTCCCGCGCGCGGAGACGTTCGACGAGATGGCGCCACTGGACCACGTCTGCAAGGACATGCTCGGCGAGGTGCAGCAGCGTGCGCGGGTGAGCGGTGGAAAGCTCGTCGTTCTCCAGGCCGTCGCGCTCGATCGCGGCTTCGACGTTCCGCGCGGCCCGACGAGCGAACAGGTCATCGCCGATTGCGCGCGGCAACGCGGGATCCCCGTGTTCTCCATCGCGCAGATCCTCGCCGACCAGCCGGTCGAGGCGGTGCGTCTCGATCCCTGCTGTCACTTGAACGCGCACGGTCACGCGCTCCTGGCAGAGCGCCTGGCGCCGAAGCTCGCGGCGCTCCTGTCGCCATGAAGGTGCTCGGCGTGTCGGCCTTCTACCATGACAGCGCCGCCTGCCTGGTGGCGGACGGGGCGGTCCTCGCGGCGGCTCAAGAAGAGCGCTTCACCCGCATCCGCTTCGACGCGTCGTTCCCTCTCCAGGCGATCCGCAGCTGCCTCGCGACGTCCGGAACGGCGATGTCCGATGTCCACACGGTCGCCTTCTACGAGAAGCCGCTCCTGCGCTTCGACCGGGCGATGGCCACGTTTCTCGAGACGTTCCCTCGCGGCCGTCGCGCCTTCGTGGAGAGCACGCCGGCGTGGATGCGCGAGCGCCTCCGCGTCTCCGACATGCTGCGCGACGAGCTCGGCTGGCGCGGTCCGGTCGTCTACGTGAAGCATCACGAGGCGCATGCAGCGAGCGCCTTCTACGCATCGCCCTTCTCCGAGGCGGCGATCCTCACGGTCGATGGCGTCGGCGAATGGACCACCACTGCCATCGGGCATGGTCGCGATGGTGATCTTGCCCTGACGAACGAGATCGTCTTTCCCCATTCGCTCGGCCTCTTCTACGCAGCGGTGACCGAGTATCTCGGCTTCGAGGTCCTCTCCGACGAGTACAAGGTGATGGGGCTGGCGGCCTACGGCGAGCCGCGCTTTGCCAGCGCCATTCTCGACCGGATGATCGACCTTCGCGACGACGGCTCGTATCGACTGAACCTCGATTATTTCCGCTTCGTCGAGGGGCAGCGCTCGATCGATCGCGCGCGCTTCGAAGCACTCTTCGCCACGCCCCAGCGAGCGCCGGACGCGAAGCTCGAGGACATCCATGCGGACATCGCCGCCTCGGCGCAGGCGGTGCTGGAGGAAGCTCTGCTCCGCCAGGCGCGACATGCGCACGCGATCACCGGCTCGCCCAACCTGGTGATGGCTGGCGGAGTCGCGCTGAACGCCGTGGCGAACGGGCGGATCGCGCGCGAGGGTCCTTTCGAGCACGTGTGGGCTCAGCCCGCAGCGGGCGATGCGGGCGGTGCCCTCGGGGCTGCGCTCCTCGCCACTCATCGAATCGAAGGTTTGCCGCGCCCCGCGGTCGCCGGCGATTCGATGAAGGGGGCGCTCCTCGGACCGGAGTTCGATCGCGATCGCATGCTGCACGCGCTCGCCTCCGAGCGCCTCGACGCGCGCGAGCTGGACGAGCCGGCGCTCGACACGGAGGTCGCGCGGCGCCTCGCCGATGGGCAGGTGGTCGGCTGGTTCCAGGGGCGGATGGAGCTCGGGCCGCGCGCGCTCGGCTCGCGCAGCATCCTCGCCGACGCCCGGAGGCCGGATGCGCAGAGGCGCGTCAACGAGCGCATCAAGTTTCGCGAGGGCTTTCGCCCGTTCGCGCCGGCGGTGCTCGAGTCGCATGCGCAGACCTTCTTCGAGCTCCGCGGTCCGAGCGCGTACATGCTCTTCGTGTCGCCGCTCGCCGACGCGCAACGGGTGACGCACGAGCGCGCGCGCGGCCTGGCGCAGCTGGAGAATGTCGTCTCGACCCTGCCGGCGGTCACCCACGTCGATGGTACGGCGCGTGTACAGACCGTGCACGCCGATCGCCATCCGCGCTTCTCTCGCCTGCTCACGGAGATGTACGCGCAGACCGGCTGCCCGGTGCTCCTCAACACGAGCTTCTACCGGCGCTGCGAGCCGATCGTCTGTACTCCGGAGGACGCCATCCACCCCTTCCTGGCGAGCGAGATGGACGCGCTGGCGCTCGGACCGTTCCTGGTCGATCGCCCCGCGGGTCCTGCGCGCGCCCTGCCTCCACCGCCACCGCGCGCGATGACGCAAGGTGCGGTGCGCTCGTTCGCACGCGACACGACCCTCGCGCTGGCGATCGCGACCGTCACGACGTCGTGGCTTGCCCTTCATCGTCATTCCGCGGCGCTCGCCCTCGGAGGAGGCCTCGCTCTCACCTGCCTCGCGCTCGCGCTGTACGGAAATCGTGCGCCCCGCACCGCCTTCACCGCTCTCGCCGTGCGCTGGCGACCGGTCGCCGAGGCGGTCGGGCGCACCCTCGCGACCGTCACGCTGACTCTGATCTACTTCGCCGTCCTCGGACCGATCGCGCTTCTTCGCCGACGAAGCGCGCCAATCCTCACGCGCCCCGTGTCGAAGGCGGAGCTTCGAACCTACTGGACAGACCACGAGCCGTCGCGCGGCGGCCCGGACCGCATGTACTGATGCGCACGGTGGGTCGACTACGGCGATGCGCCGCAGTCGTATCTCGCCCTCTATCGAGTCGCGACAGCGCCCGGTTCATCGACGACCGCTCCGGGCCACTACCGGGGATGCACGCACGACGGTGTCCTCCGCTCCCAGGACTCGCCCGTCTTGCGCTCGCAGCTCCAGCTTCCGCACCGGAAGGCCACTCTTCCTGTCGACCAGCAGGACGTGGGCCTCGTCGGGC
>JAMFST010000019.1 GCA_026225435.1 Labilithrix luteola | reverse complement strand
GGCCGCGGAGCTGACCGAGACCTGACGCCCCGCACGGAATTGGACTTCCTGACGACAGTGGTAGAAGCCCCGGCCGGGACTTGGTATGGCGCGGGCTGCGCGCTGCCATGACCGAACCGAACGTGAACGAGCCGGAAGCGGCTGATCCGGCTTCTGCCGACGAATCCACGAAGATCGAGGATGCGACGGCGACGTCCGGGAAGAACGGTCACGCCCCGGAGGAGCAAACCGCTGCCGAAGAGGCCGGCGAGGACGAGGACACCGAGGACGAGCCGTCCGAGACCGCAGCGGACACCTCTCGCGACGAGGAGACCGCGCGCCTGCCCCGTGACGTGGAGGCGGCCGAGGAGGCCGTGGTCCCCGTCGGCAACCCGCTTCGCTGGGTCCACGGCGGCGTCACCACGCTGATCGGCCTGGCCGGCACCGTGTTGATAATGGCGCACGACGCCCAGCTCTCCTTCGGTGTTCCGCTCGGGTTCCTCCTCGTCGCGCTGGCCACCTTCGGCATCTGCGACCTGCTCGGCACCTTCGACGACGGCCTCGTCGACCGCGCCGGTCTCAGTCCCGAGGAGAGCGCGCAGGAGCGCGAAGAGGTGGTCACCACCCGCTTGCGCACCTCGATGGACCTGTCGGTCCTCAGCTCGCCGCTGGCGCAGACGAGCATCGCCTTCCTGATCTTCCTCGGCACGATCGCCGGCGGCCAGTCCGGCCTCGGCCCGCAGTGGCTCTGGGGCGTCCTCGTCACCGCCAGCTTCCTCCTCTTCGTCGCCGCGCTCTTCCGCTTGGGCGTCATCCTCGGCCCCTGGGCCAAGGACGAGACGGGGCTCGATCGCCCGCTGCACAAGCGGCACGGCTTCTGGGTCGTGGTCGCCGGCGCGCTCCTCTACCTGCCCATGATGGGCAACTACTCGCTGTGGGATCCCTGGGAGACCCACTACGGCGAGGTGGCGCGCGAGATCCTGTCGCGCGACGACTGGATCTCGCTGTGGTGGGCGCAGGACGGCTGGTTCTTCTCCAAGCCGGTCCTCAACTTCTGGATCCAGGCGCTCGCCATGGCGACGCTGCGCACGCACTACCAGCCGGACCAGATGCTCGCCGGCGTCGGCGGCTACACCGCGCACCCCGAGTGGGTCGTCCGCACGCCCATCGTGCTGATGACCATCCTCGCCATGTACTTCCTGTACAAGGGCGTGGCGAAGGTCTTCGGCCGCCGCGCGGGGCTCATCGGCACCGCCATCCTGGCGACCATGCCGGACTGGTACTTCCTCGCGCACCAGACGATGACCGACATGCCCTGCGTGGCCGCCATGTGCGCCGCCATGGGCCTGTTCATGTACGGCCTCTACGTCGACGACGACGAGAAGACCCCCCTCTACGAGGTGAAGACGGGTGGGCGCTCCTGGCGTCTGTCCGCCTGGCACCTGGTGATCGGCGCCATCCTCGTCTGCGCCATCCCGCAGATCGTCTACCTGTTCACCCGCAACGTCGAGCTGACGCTCAACGGCAACGGGCCGCACGGCTTCCGCTTCCACTTCGACGAGTTCAAGAGCGGCTCGGCGGGCAACTGCGGCATCCCCGGCAACGAGGCCTGTCTCGCGCAGGTCCCGGCGAGCATCCCCAAGGGGCTCGCCCACCCGGACGGCGCGGGCGAATTCCTCGGCCGCTTCTTCGGCGCCTTCGAGCCGGTCCTCCAGGGCGTGCTCTGGTCGGTGCTCCTCGGCATCCTGCTCTACCTGAACTGGGGCGAGCGCCGCGTTCGCCGCCTCTGCTTCATCGCCGCGTGGCTCTTCGTCGCCGTGTCGTTCATGGGCAAGGGGCCGCTCGGCGGTCTGCCGGTCATCTGCGCCTTCGCCTACATCGGCGTGAAGAAGAAGTGGATCGAGCTGACCCGCGTGGAGCTGATGAGCGGCCTGCTCATCGTGGCCGCCGTCGGCCTCCCCTGGTGGGTCGCGATGTACGTCCGCCACGGCGCGCCGTTCACCGACCGGCTCATCTTCCACGACATGTTCAACCGCGCCTTCCACCACGTGCACGACACGAACGAAGGCGACGACACGAGCATCCGCTTCTACATCTGGCAGCTCGGCTATGCGCTCTTCCCCTGGACGGGGCTCGCGCCTCTCGGGCTCGTCTACACGCTCCGCCGGTCCGACTCGGCGGACCGTGGACGAGGCGAGGCTTCGGTCTTGCTCGTTATGTGGTTCGTCTTCGCCTTCGCCCTCTTCAGCTTCATGGGGACGAAGTTCCACCACTACAT
>JAMFST010000219.1 GCA_026225435.1 Labilithrix luteola | reverse complement strand
TCAGGAGGTAGGTGACGTTGGAGTACCCGCCGCCGAACTCCTTGATCTCGAGCGGCCCTTCGTAACCGATCGTCTTCAGGTACGCCGACAGCGCGTCGCGATCGAGCGCGTGTCGTTCGACGACCGCGCCCGGCTCATTTCCCGGATGGCTCATCCACGTTCCTTCAGGGCGTGCTCCTTCAGCAGCGCGCGGGCGATGACCACCTTGTGAACCTCGTCCGGCCCGTCGTAGATGCGCGAGCCGCGCTCGTGGCGATACCACCACGACAGGATGGTGTCGTCGGTCATGCCCATCGCGCCGTGCGTCTGGATGGCGCGATCGATCACCTTCATGAGCACCTGCGGGACGAAGATCTTGATGCAGGAGATCTCCACGCGGGCGTTCTGCGCCCCCTTCTTCTCGATCGCCTCGGCGGCGTTGAGCACCAGCAGGCGCGCCGCATCGATCTCCGCGCGGCTCTCCGCGATCCAGTTCTGCACCGACTGCATGTCGCCGAGCACGCGGTCGTGCCCCAGCTTCCGCGTGCGGGCGCGCTCGACCATCATGTCGAGCGCGCGCTCGCAGATCCCGATCCAGCGCATGCAGTGGTGGATGCGCCCCGGGCCGAGGCGATCCTGCGCCAGACGGAAGGCCTGCCCTTCCCCGCCGAGCATGTCCGTCGCCGGCACCCGGCAGTTGTCGTACTCGATCTCGCAGTGGCAGAAGAAGTCGTGCCCGGTCTCGCCCATCACCGAGATCTTGCGCAGGATCTTCAGCCCCGGGTGCGGCAGCGGGACGAAGAACATGCTGGCGCGCTGGTGCGGCGGCGCCTTCGGGTTGGTCACCGTCATGGCGATGGCGAAGCCGGCGTTCTCGATCGCGGTGGAGAACCACTTGCGCCCGTTGATGACGTAGTGGTCCCCGTCCTTCACCGCCGTCACCGACATGTCCACCGGGTTCGATCCGGCGTGCCCCGGCTCGGTCATGGTGAAGGCGCTGCGCACCTCGCCGGCGACCAGCGGACGGAGGAAGCGCTCGCGCTGCTCCGGAGTGACGTGCTTGTACATCAGCTCCATGTTCCCGGCGTCGGGAGCCTGCGAGTTGAAGACGAGCAGACCGATGGGGCTCTTGCCGAGCTCCTCGCTGATGCGTGCAAACTCCAAGAAGTGCAGCCCACCGCCGCCGATGTCCGTCGGCATGTGCGAGGCCAGCATGCCCATCGCCGCGACCTTCTTCCGCAGCTCGGCGATCGTCGGCAGGAGCTCGGTGAACGGGCGCGTGAGGAACTGCGGCTCGAGCGGATAGAGCTCGGTCCGCACGAACTCGCGGACGGTGTCGATCTTCGCTTGCAGCTCGGGCGTGACGTCGAATCCCATGATCTGTCCCTCTTCCTCGTTCAGGAGCTCTTGCGCCTCAGGAGATCTTGCCGGTCAAGCGGTCGCGCACGGCGAACTTGCGCACCTTGCCGGAGGCGGTCCGCGGCAACGCCTCGGTCCACACGGTGATGGCGCGCGGCACCTTGTAGGTCGCGACCTGCGCCTTGATGGTGGCCAGCATGGCCTCGGTGTCGATGACCGCGCCGGGGCGCGCGACGATCACCGCGTGCCCCACCTCGCCCCATTTCTCGTCGGCGATCCCCACCACGGCGCACTCGGCGATGCCCGCGTCGGCGAGGATGACCGACTCGACCTCGGCGGGGTACACGTTGAGCCCGCCGGAGATGTACATGTCCTTCTTGCGCCCGCAGATGGTGAGGTAGCCCTCGTCGTCCCTGGTCGCCAGATCGCCGGTGTGCAGCCAGCCGTTGCGCAGCGACTCGGCGCTCGCCTCCGGGCGCTGCCAGTAGCCGATCATGGTGGCGTTGCTGCGGACGATCAGCTCGCCGGGGACACCGACGGCGACGTCACGGTCCTCGTCGTCGACGATGCGCACCTCGCAGTTGGTGACCGGCTTGCCGCAGGAGCCGATCTTGCGGACGGCGTCCTCGGCGCGCAGCGTGCTCACGATGGTCGGCCCCTCCGACAGACCGTAGGCCTGGATGATCGCCACCTTCGGCAACAGGCGCTGGCACTTCTCGATCACCGGCACCGGCACCGGCTCCGCGCCGCTGTAGATGTACTTCATGCTCGACAGGTCGTGCTTCGCCAGCTCGGCTCTGTCGACCACCTGCTTGAGCACGGTCGGCACCAGCAGCGCGCGCGTCGCCTTCTCGCGCTCGATGAGGGAGAAGAGCTTCCCCATGTCGAGCCCGCCGCTCGGGTTGAGGATCACCGTGCCGCCGGCCCACAGCGCGGCGAGGGTGAAGTCGTGCATCCCCGCGGCCCAGCAGAGCGAGGGCATGCAGAGATAGCGCTCGCTCGCGTCGACGGCGAAGTCGCTCAGCTGGGTGAAGTTGCACCACATGAGCGACGAGACGGTGTGCGTCGCCCCCTTCGGCAAGCCGGTGGTACCGCTGGTGTACTGGAGGAGCGCGAGATCCGTCGGCTGGATGTCGACCACGGGGAAGACGGCCGGCGCGGCGTCGCGGAAGGCGGCGTAGTCGTCGCCGACCACGATCAGGCGCGTGCAGTCGGGCGACTCGGTGACCGCATTCTCTCCGTTGGCGCGCAGGTCGGCGCCGCAGAGGAGCACCTTGGCGCCCGAGTCCTTCAGCTGGAAGGCGATCTCCGCCGGCTTGAGGAGGAAGTTCACCGGGACGAAGACCGCGCCCAGCGCCGCGACGGCGAAGAAGGCGTCGAACCAGACGGTGTCGTTGCGCAGCAGGATGGCGACCCGATCCCCGTGCTTCACCCCGATGCCGGCGAGCGCCGAGGCGAGCCGCGCCGCGCGATCGCGCAGCTGCTGGTAGGTGACGCGCTCGTCGTTGAAGACGACCGCGTCCTTGCTCCGGTCGATGTAGGTCGACGAGTCGAGGCGCTGCAGCAGGTGGGCAAAGGAGAAGGAGACCACGGGCGAAGCTTGCTCGCGTGCAGCGCCAAATACTACCCATCAGTAAGTTACTTCTCTCGACGCGGCGCGACATACCTCGGCGCTGCTGCGGCGCGCAGCGCGTCGAGCCGAGACAGGAAGGTGCGGAGGATCGGCGACGCGTTGTCCTTCCGGTAGCCGACGGCGAGATCGATCGTCGGGCTCTCCCCTTCGAGCGGACGGCTGACCACCGACCACGGCAGCACGCTCTGCGCGTACGCCGGCAGCAAGGTGACCCCGCGGGTCGAGGCGACCAGCGAGACGCCGATGGAGACGTTGT
>JAMFST010000218.1 GCA_026225435.1 Labilithrix luteola | reverse complement strand
GGTACGAGCCGCGCAAGTCTTCCGACGGAAGCTTCATCGCGCGTCCTCGCCGCGCATCTGGCGCAGGTTGGTCTCGAAGCCGCGCTCGGCGCCGAGCGTGAGGATGGGACCGTCCTTCAGGTCCTCCTGCCAGATGAGCGACTCGGCGCCGATGTGCAGCGGGTGGTCCTGCACGGTGAGGATGAGCGCACCATCGGGACCCATGCCGTGCCCGTGCGGGCTCCATCCAGGCGCCGAGAGCATGATGTCGCCCGCGGCCCATTCGAGGCGGACACCGTCGACGATGCTGAAGCCGCTCCCCTCGAGGATGAAGTTGATCGCCGAGGAGACGTGGCGGTGCGCCGGCCCGACGATGTTCGGTCCCGCCGAGGCGATGGTGGCGAAGAACGACGAGGTGGTGCCGTTACGCGTCCCGGTTGCAGGATTGTACAGACACCACAGCGGCCGGCCGGTGTAGCCCTGCTTGAGGGCACGGACGAGGCCGAGGTGCGGCTTGACGTCCTCCCAGCGCCAGAGGAGCGGCCTCGAGTCGACGAAGTCCGGGTCGACCAGGTGCTCGTAAGGGAGCAGCATCGAGCCGTCGTCCCCGAGCGGGATGGCCTGGCCGGCGACGTCCTTGGCGCGCGCACCGGTGCCTGCACCGCGCTCGCCCCCGCCGGACACACCGCCGCTCGTCTTCGGATCGAGCTCCTCGAAGAGCACCTCGAGGCGCTGCAGCAGCGGGGCGTTGGAGTAGCTGACGTACGTGAAGGGTTGGTCGCCGCGGTTCTCGAGCTGCTCGGCGTGCATGCCGGGGGTGTTCCAGCTGTCGCGCAGGCCGACGGATAGCTCGCGCGCGCCGACGCGGACCACAGCGCTCCCGCCGAGACCCATGGTGAAGCTGGTGGCGTTGCGCCGGCGGAGTCGCGTCCGCTCGCCCGGCAGGAGGACGCCGAAGGACACCGCGGTGCTGGGCGCGAGGCCGAGCACCGGCGCCTTGCTACTCGGATGGACCGCGAGCACCTCGCGCCGTCCGTCCAGCCCCGCCCCTCCTTCGGTGAGCGCGGCGACGGCGCGGGCGATGCCGGCGCCTTGCACGAGGTGCGCCGGCCAGATCTCGTTGCGGTGCGGAGCGAGGTGGCGAGCGTCGACGAGATCGTGAGTCTGCGGAATCTGAGCGGCTGCGGACATTCGTTCTTCTCCGTGAGCTTGAAAGGAGCTTCAGGAACCGCGACGCCAGCGCGCCGGGCGCGGCGTGATGGGATCGAGGTGGCGGCCGACGTCGCGAGCTTCCGCGCGACGGAGCACCTCCGCGGCGACGGCGAGATCGGAGGCGCCGATGCCCACGGACTTGAAGACCGTGAGGCGCGAACCCGGAGGACGGGAGCCGCCGCCGCTCGCCCGCCTGGCCAGCAGCGCGGTGAGCGACCGGGTGCGCCCGGCGAGCGACGGGTCGGCGACGAGCGCTTCCTTCATCTCGCGCAGCGCGCTCACCGCGGCGACGCTGTCGCCCACGACGAGGTCCGCGCCGGTCAGCACCGGCGTGAAGACCTCGGCGAACCCCGGCAGCACCGCGCCGACGGCGTTGAGATGCGCGCCGTGAGCGAGCAGGTCGAGCGAGAGGAAGGGCTCCTTTGCCCGGGTGACGCTGGTGACGATGCTCGCGCCGGCGAGCGCGGCCTCGAGCGTGTCTGCAGCGACCGCGTTCACCCCGTAGCGGTCGCGTGCCGACGCCGCGGCGGCTTCTCGACGTTCCCCCGTGGGCGACCAGAAGCGCACCCGCTTCGGCGGACGCACCAGCGCCACCGCTCCGAGCTGCAGAAGCGCCTGACGCCCCGACCCGAGGATGGCCAGATCGTCGGCCGCCGGATCGGCGAGCTCGCGCGTGGCCAGCGCCGTCACGCCGGACGTGCGCAGCGAGCCGAGCGTGCCCGCCTCGATCACCGCGCGCACGCTCCCCTGCTCGATGTCGAACAGGGTCATCAGCGCGACGGCCCCCCTGGGCGTGTTCACCCAGTTCTTGAAACCAGCGAGGCCGGTGACGGCGTCGAACGCCCCGAGCGAGTGGACGCTGCCACCACCCCAGGCGTGCACCGCCTTGGGGATGGTCACCGCCTCGTCGGTAGCGAGTCGCGCGAGCCCCGCTTCGAGCGCGACGAGCGCCTCCTCCTGCGTGAGCAGCCCTTCGACATTCGCCTCCGTGATCCAGCGAGCGGCGCTCACCGGTCCTCCTCGGCGACCACGCGGTTGGCCAGACGGCCGACACCGGGCACCTCCACGACGATCTCCTCACCCGCGGCGAGCCAGCGCGGCGGCGTGCGACGGGCGCCGATGCCCGCAGGCGTCCCGGTGGCGATCACGTCGCCGGGACGCAACGTGAGGAACGTCGAGACGTAGGCCACCAGCGCCGGCACCGTGAAGACGAGATCATGCAGACGTCCGTGCTGCACCTCCTCGCCTTGCAGGTAGGTGAAAACCTCCAGCGACTCCGGCGAGGGGATCTCGTCCGCGGTGACGATCCACGGACCGATCGCGCCGCTCCGGTCGAAGTTCTTCCCCTGCGTCGCCTGGGTGCCGTGCTGCTGGTAGTCGCGCAGGCTGTGGTCGCCGAAGCAGACGTAGCCGCCCACATGGGAGAGGGCGTCCTCGAGCGCGATCGACCGCCCCGGCTTGCCGACGACGAAGGCCAGCTCCCCTTCCCAGTCGAAGTGCGAGGAGCTGCGCGGGAGCACGATCGGCTCCGCGGGACCGACCAGGCTGGTGGCGAAGCGGGCGAAGAAGGTCGGATGCGCCGGGAGCTGCTCCGCCTTGCCGCTCTCCCTCGCGTGCGAGGCGAAGTTGAAGCCGGCGCAGAGGATGCGCGCGTCGCCATCGATCGGCGCCTGGAGCTGCTGGTCTCCGATGGCGAGCCGCGCGCAGGAGCCGAGCAGGCTGGTGAGCTCACCGCTTCCATGCGCGCGCAAGGCCGCGGCCACAGACACAATCCCGGCGCCACCGAGATCGAACCAGCTCCCTTCGTGAGCGGCGACGACGACGGATGCTCCGTCGACTCCCGCGCGACCAATCCGCATGACTGTGCTCCCTCTCGAATGTAACCGACTGACTACAGAGCGATGTAGTCGCAGGACTACAGTCGGTCAAGGCGCAGAACGAGCGAATTTCTCGACGCAATGCGCTACGTTTGCGTGTCCTCGATGTCGCCCGCCCCGCCTGTCTCGCGTTCGAAGAGCCGCGCCACGTCTCGCAAGCCGCACGGAAAGGACGAGACGAAGGACGCGATCCTGCGCGCCGCGGACGAGCTCTTCGGCCTCAAGAGCCCCGACTCGGTGACGGTTCGCGAGCTCGCCGATCGCGCCGGCGTGAACCACGCCCTCGTCCACCGGCACTTCGGCACCAAGGATCAGGTCCTGCGAGAGGTGCTCCAGCGCCACGCGCGCGCCTTCCGCGAGGTCATCGAGGGGGACGTCGAGACCGCAGTGACGAGGATGTTCGAGGTCGCCCTGGAGCGGCCCGCCTTCGCCAAGATCATCGCTCAGCTACTCCTCGAGGGGCGCTCGCCGCGCGACTTCACGCTGGAGGAAGGCGGCAGCGATCGGCTGGCGAAGCTGATGACAGCGGCGCTGAGCGCGCACGAGCAGGCGCTAGCCCGAAAATCCTAGTCTTCCTCAACATCGATATGCGTCGGTTTGAGCTGTCATGCCGCGCTTCACGTCGAATTGTCGCCGCATGGGGCGGCCGGCGGCG
>JAMFST010000018.1 GCA_026225435.1 Labilithrix luteola | reverse complement strand
GACGCCGCCGGCGCCATCCTCTACGCCGCCGAGAAGGCCACCTGGATGGCCGGCGAGGCGATCCAGATCCTGGGCGGCAACGGCTACATCAACGAGTACCCGACGCCGCGCCTGTGGCGCGACGCCAAGCTGTACGAGATCGGCGCCGGCACCTCGGAGATTCGCCGCATGCTCATCGGACGGGAGCTGTTCGCCGAGTCGACGTGAGCTCCGGCGGACGCTTCAGCGCGCGGGCCACCAGCGCTGCGGATGCGGCTCGGGAGGCGGGGCGGACGTTCCTCGCGGGAGTCCAGCAGGGCTGGAGCAAGAGCGATCTCGTCGCCTGGCTGACCGGCCCTTACACGCAGGCGACGGAGCTCGCCGGCCGCCGCACGGAGCGTTTCCCCTCTCGGCGACCGGGAGCTTCGGCGGAGGACATCTCGCGGAGGTCCTGTACGGCGCGCGCACGCGCGTCCTCGCGGGCCTGGAGCAGGCGGCGCAGTCGGGAGCCGAGCCGGTGTTCGTCACCGATGCCGTCGCGCGCCGGCACGTGATCCCGCTCATCCCCGGCAGCGAGGACCGCGGCTGGATCCCACGAGAGAGCGCCAAGCTACGACTCGTCGATCGCGTGCTCGCGCTCTTCGCAGCCGACTACCGGACGCGATCGGAGAGCTACGAGACCGAGCTGCTCGTCTGCCCGTGGTGCGAGAGCGTCCATTTCGACGCCGCCATGCGCGCGCGAGGGCGGTGCGATGGCCACGAGCGCCGGAGCGGCATCTCGTACCGGCAATCCTCCGCGCCTCCGTCCGCGACGCCGGCTCACCCCGAGGACCGTCCGCAGCCCACGACCACGGCGCCCGCCATCCCTTCCTCACGTCCCTTGCGCGGAAAGGAACGAGAGGGAAGAGCTGACGTGGGTTGTTGCTATCCTCGCCGATCATGAACGACTTGCTGAACAAGGCGAAGCAGCACGCCACGGAAATAGCGGACCGCGCGACCGCGGGAGCCGCGGATCTCAAGGAGCAGGCGGCCGCGAAGGCGGGGGAGCTCCGCGAGACGAGCACGACGAAGGTGATCGAGTCGGTGAACGCGCTGAACACCGCGTTGCCCATCCTCAAGGAGGCAGGCTTCGAGGTCTCGGGCGTCTCCATCGAGCTCGGGCTGCCACCCTGCGTCAGCGCGGCGTTCGCCGTGGCGAAGGAGATCTCGGAGGAGAAGCTCGGCGTGCTCCTCGAGGAGCACGCAGAGCAGAAGCTCACGGTGCTCCTCCTCACGGCGCGGCGGCAAGCGTGGCGGCTCCAGTCGAAGGTGCACATCGTGGGGATGTCACCGCGGACGATCTCCGTCCAGCTCGGGCTGCCCCCGAGCGTGACCGTCAGCTTCCACTGACCAGCCCGCCCCGCTCCGTGCGCGCCGCGATCAACTACGAGCTGTTGCGCACGCTCCTCGTGGTCGGCACGTCGGACACGTTCGCCGAGGCGGCCCGGCGACGCGGGGTGACGCCGCCGGCAATCAGCCAGCAAGTGAGCTCGCTCGAAGCGCAGCTCGGCGTCCCCTTGTTCGAGCGCAGCGGTAGGCGCGCACGGCTCACCTCCGTCGGCGCGGATCTCGTGGCGGTGCTCCGCGAGCAGCTCGGTCCGGTCGAGGATGCGCTGACCGCCGTGATCGACAACCACCGGTTGGTGCGCGGCGTCGTCCGCATCGGCGCGCCGCGCGCCTTCACCGCCCACTGGCTCCGGCCGCGGATGATCGAGCTGCTGCAGACGCACCCCGAGCTGCGCGTGCACCTCGTCTTCGATGTCCCCTCACGTCTGCGCCGCGAGCTCCTCGAGGGCGCGCTCGATCTGGCGCTCCTCGTGACCGCCGTGGACCACCCCTCGCTCGAGGCGCGCCCGGTCCACGTGGAGGAGTTCGTCGCCGTGGCGTCACCAGCGTACGTGCGCGCGCACGGGACGCCCATCAGCGTCGACGACTTTCGCCAGCAGTCGTTCCTCGTCTTCGACGACGACATCGCCATGCTCGCCCCATGGTGGCGCGCGAGGTTCGGCCCACGCGAGTCTCTGCCACAGAACTTCGTCTGCCAGGTGGCGAGCCTCGACGAGCTGGCGGCGCTCGCCGAGGCCGGCCTCGGCATCGCCGTCCTCCCGAGCTACCTGGTGGCTGCGCCCGTCGCGCGCGGGACGTTGACCGCCTTCGCTGCCACCACCGGCACCACTCGCCGCCTCTCCGCCGCCGCGCGCAACCCGATCAGCCTCGCCTGGCGCCGCGGAGCGCTCGAGACCGCGCGCTTCGTCGCCGTCCGCACGCGCCTCCTCGCGCGATGATCGTCCGCGGTCGCGCTCACCAGTGGCCGCTGTTGGGCATCGAGGCCCAGGGCTCGCGCGGAGCGAGCGCCGCGCCGCGCTGGAGCAGCTCGATGGACACGTTGTCCGGCGAGCGCACGAAGGCCATCCGGCCGTCGCGCGGCGGGCGGTTGATGATCACACCGCCGTCGAGGAGTCGCTGGCAGGTCTCGTAGATGTCCGGCACCTGGTAGGCGAGATGTCCGAAGTTGCGCCCCTCGCCCAGTGTCTCCGGGTCCCAGTTGTACGTCAGCTCGAGGGCGTTGCTTTCGTCCCCCGGTGCCGCGAGGAAGAGGAGGGTGAAGCGACCATCCGGGTTGTCCATCCGCTGCAGCTCCTTCAACCCGAGCTTGCGGCAATAGAAGTCGAGCGACGCTTCGACGTCGGTGATGCGGACCATGGTGTGCAGGTACTTCATGCGGGCGGCTCCTCGTGGGGTGGGCAGTCGATCGTGATCATGATCAGGGAAGTGGCAACGCGAGGAGCCCGGGGGCGCCGGCGTCGGCCGCGGAGAAGAACGACGAGTTGGTGATGAGCAGCCGCCGCCCACCGCCGACCTCGTCGATGGTCAGGCTCGCGGGCGTGTCCAGCGGCGCCCCCTCGGCGAGCACGGTCGTCGCGCCGCCGGGGGTGATGCGCACGATCCGGTTCTGCGCGTTGACGGCGACGACGAAGGTGCCGTCGTCGTCGAGGAGCAGCCCGTCGGCACCGGCGAGGAGCGCGCAGTCTTCCTTCACCACGGCGACGGTCCCGGCGGTTCCGTCGGCGTTCACCGGGATGCGGAGCAGGCGTCCGAAGTTGGTGTTCGTCACGTAGACATTGTCGGCGTCGTGGGTGATCCCGTTGGCGCCGACGGCGAGCGGCACCACGCCGTCGCAGGCGGGCTGACTCGGGGCGAGCAGCGGGTCCTGGCTCCACGGCGTCGCTGCCCCCGTCGGATCGATGGTGTAGACGACCCCTTCGGAGTCGGCGACGAAGAGGCTCGCGCCGATGAAGTCGAGCCCGTTGGGGAAGTTCATCGGCGGAGTCGCCGCCGCACCGCCGCTGTAGAGCGACGCCGCGCCGCCTCGCCCACTCCGACGTAGAGCGCGCCGGCGCTGTCGCCAGTGATCCCCAGCGTGTACACGTTCGCCGCCGGCGCGCTGGTGAGCGACGCGAACGGCGACGTGCTCCCGTCTTCGCCGACGGTCTCGAGCACGGCCAGCGGCGCGAAGGTGATGATCGGCGTGAGCGCGCCTCCGTCGCCGAGCGGCGCTTCCCACAGACCTTCCGGGAGCTGGCCCCGTGACTTGTCCAGCCGGGTGACGAAGGTGGGGACCGCCGCGTCAGCGGTGGTCTCGGCGGCTCTCGCGTCGGCGCTCGCCGCGCTCCCGCTCGACGTTCCGCAGGCCATCACCAGCGGCAAAGCGAGGGGAAGAGCGAGCACGGGCAGGGCGCACAGCGCGCGCTGCACCGCGTTCAGGGTGAACTGTTGCATGGTCGAAGCTCCTTGAGCCGAACGCGGAGTCACCGCGGGCAGCAGGCTCTCTCGTCGGCAGCGAGAACCTAGCGACGTGACCGAGCGCCGGTAGACAGACCCCCTTTGCGTGGAGATAAGGGGCGCTTAACCCGGCACGGGACCGAGCGTCACTCCTCGACGCGGTGGATCACCACCGGATCCGTGGCTCCCGCGCCGACGTCCCCGCGCTCGACCACGTAGGTGAGGGTCGCGCTCTCCGGGTCGGTCGTGAACCACGCCGAGTTGGCGCTGGCGCCATACGGGCTCAAGACGCCCACGCCGACGACGTCGGACGGCGAGGCCACGTGCACCGGATCGCCCGGGCGCAAGGGCGTGTGACCGCTGACGTCGAGCAGGGTCGTCGCCGTGATGAACTGGGGCATCTCGGGGAACGCGCCGGTGGCGCCATCGAGCACCACCACGTCGCCGCCGCCGTGCGTGAACGTCGTGAGCGGCGTGATCCAGCTCGTCCCGAGCGCGGCCAGGGTGCCGGTGGCCGGGTTGTTCCCCATGTCGTACACGACGAGCACGTCGAAGCTCGCGGTGGTGAGCTGCGTGACGACGTCGCCGTCGGTGGTCGTGCGCGTGAGCTGGACGGTGCGCCCGAGGCTCGCGGCGTCGTCGTTCAAGATCGTCTGGACGTTCGTCACGGCCGCTGCCGCGGCGTAGCGCTCGTAGCTGAGGACGCGCAGCGGGTTGCTCGGCCGGATGAACAGCGCGTTCGACAGCACGCGCGCCTGGGCGCTGGCCGCCGAGGCGGTCGAGTAGTCGTGCCCGATGTACACGAGGTCGCCGAGGGTCGAGCCCTGGCACACGCTGTCCTCGCACAGGTTGGACGCACAGACCCGGCCGCATACGCCGCAGTTGTCGGGGTCTCCGGTGAGATCGGTGCACGCCCCCTGGCACTCGGCGAGCGGAGGATCACAGAGCGGCGCGCACGCGTACATGCCCCCGTCGCCGCCGTCCCCGGCGTCGGTCTCCTTGCACGCGTCGTCGGTGCCCACGCAGGCGACGCCGCACGCGCCGCAGCTCTCTGCCGTCGTGTACGGCGGGACGCACCCGCCCTCGGTCTGCCCGTCGCTCGCGGCGCCGTCGCCGCCGTCGCCAGTCATGCCGCCTTCGCCCCCGTCGCCAAATGTCGCGTCGCTGCCTTCGGCGTCGGCCTT
>JAMFST010000217.1 GCA_026225435.1 Labilithrix luteola | reverse complement strand
CCCAGGCGGCCCTCGAGACGTTTGCCCGCGCCGCTCACGCGCGGCCCGACGATTACGGGACCTGGGAAGGCCTGCGCGCGGCGGCCGAGACGATCGGCGACAGCACGCGCCTCGCCTTCGCGCTCGACCAGCTCGGCGCGCGCACCACCGACGACTCCATCGCCGCCGAGCTGTACGAGCACGCGGCCACCGCCTGGCAAGCCGCCGAGGACGAGGGCAAGGCCGAGACCTCGCTCGAGGCGTCCTTCGCCCGCGACGCGGCGCGCTCGACCAGCTTCGATCGCCTGTTCCGCCGCGTGCGCGATCGCAACGAGCGCAACGAGCGGGACCACCTGCTCGGGCTCATCGATCGGCGTCTGTTCGTGGCCGACGACCCCACCGAGATTGCCAAGCTGTTCTGGGAGCAGGCGCGCGCGCTGCGCGACAAGAGCGATCTCGACGCGGCGCTCAAGTCGCTCGAGAACGTGACGATGCTCGAGCCGGAGCACGTCGGCGCGCTCGCCCTCACCGGCGAGATCGCGCTCCGGCGCGGCAAGTTCGAGGAGGCCGCGGCGAGCCTGGCGAAGCTGTCGAAGCTCGACGCCGCGCCGCCGAAGAACCGCATCACCGCCGGCGTCACCGCCGTCGACCTCTACGAGAACAAGCTCGAACGGCACGACCTGGCGCTCGACATCCTCACCTCGCTCCACAGCGAGGGGCTGACCACCCTGCCGGTGCGCGAGCGGCTCGCCCGCAGCGCCGCACGCAACGAGAACTGGGACGCGGCCACCTCCATCCTCGAGGAGCTGATGAACGAGCGCCCCGAGCGCGAAGGGCGCATCGAGGCCGCGCGCCTGGCGATGGTCATCCACCGCGATCGTCGCAGGAAGCCGGTCGACGCCATCCGCTCGGTCGCCAAGCTGCTCGACGAGGTGCCGACCGACGCCGAGGCGCTGGACCTCCTCTTCGCCACCGAGGTGGCCGCGCCGCTGCGCGATCCGCTGGTGCTCGCCGCCAAGGAAGCGCTGCGCGCCGAGCTCGAGACCGAGGTGCCCACCTTGCCGGTGGCGCGCCGCCTCACCCGCGCCGCCAAGCTCTCGCGTGACGACGTCCGCGAGCGCGCGGCCATGGGCGTCACCATCGCTCTCGGCGAGGAGGATCCCGCCGTGCTGCAGACCTTCGCCCGGCAGCTCGCCGGCGGCGCTCGCTCGCCGCGCACCGTGCTGTCGTCGGCGGACATCGCACGGATCGCCGCGCCGGGGGACAGCGGGCCGCTCGCCGATCTGCTCCACCTCCTCGGCGGCACCCTGGCCGACGCCCTCGGCCCGTCGCTCGCCATCCTCGGCGTCGGCCGCAAGGACAAGGTCGATCCGCGCAGCGGGCTGCAGCTCCGCAACGAGGTCGCCGCCTGGTTCGGCGCCTTCGGCGGCGGGGAGTTCGATCTGTACGTCGGCGGCAAGGATCCGCAGGCGATCGTCGGCGTGCCCGGCGAGATCCCGGTCATCGTCGCCGGCGCCGACGTGAAGGCGCCGCTCAATGCGCGCTCGCGCAGCAGGCTCGCCCGCGAGGTCTACGGCATCGTCCGCGGCACCTCGCTGGTCCGCTGGCGTGACGACACCACCATCGCCGCCGTCGCCGTGGCCGCCTGCCGCCTCGTCGACGTCCCGGTCGCAGCCCCGGCCTACGCCATGCTCGCCGACGTGGAAAAGCAGATGAACAAGGCCATCTCGCGCAAGACGAAGAAGCTCCTGCCGGACGTGGCGCGCGCCGTTGCCAGCGCCAGCGGCGCAGGGGGGAAGGCAAACGACAGCCGGGCCTACGCGCACCGGGCCCTCGCCTCGCATCACCGCATGGCGCTCGTCGCCACCGGGGACGTGCCCGGGGTCGTCAGCGACATGACCGGCGAGCCGGAGACGCACCTCGCGCCTCTCGCCTCCGAGCGTGACGACGTGAAGGAGCTGCTCCGCTTCGCGCTGTCGCCCACCTACGTGG
>JAMFST010000216.1 GCA_026225435.1 Labilithrix luteola | reverse complement strand
TCGGCCCTCACGCTCGCCCCTGCCTCCCGAACCGTCGGGACCTACGGTTTCCTACGCCCCGTTCGCCGTCGGAGCAGCGAGCCGGGCAAGCCCGCGGCCGTGCTCGTGCGGTGCTCATCGAGCGCAGCGGCGAATTGCCCGCGGTCGCGCCTGGCGAGCGCGGAGAGCAGCGCGTCGTGCTCCACGACCGTCTGGGCGCGGGCCGCGGGTGTCGACAGCTTGATCGCGATGAACGGATCGCCGAGCGTCCAGAGCCGCCCGACCTCGGCGACCACGAGCTTCTGGGGTGACAGCTCGAACATCGCGAAGTGAAAGGCGCGATTTTCGATCACCAGCGGCCTCCACTCTGCGCCCGCCGCGAGCTTGCGCATCACGGCGTTGCGCGCGTGGAGCGCGCCCAGCTGCGCTGCTGTCGGCCACTCGAGCGACGCGACGAGCTCGGCCTCGAGCAGCGCGAGCATGCGGGTGATCTGGCGCAGCTCGTCGGGCTCTCGCTTGGCGACGAAATAACCCTGGTTGCGCCGGTGGAGGAGGAGGCCCTGATCGGCGAGCACGTTGAGCGCCTCGCGCAGCGGCACGCGTGACAGCTCGAGCTGTTCGGCCATCTCTTCCTGACGGATCTGCTCGCCGGGACCGAGCGCGCCGGTGATCACCATGTCGCGCACGCTCTCGAGGGCCTGGAACATCGCGCCGGACGGATTCTTCATCACGCGATCATGGAACGACATGACGCAATGCTGCATCAATGAGTTCAAGATTGCATTCAAAAACGAATGCGATACACCGTGGGGTGTGGACGAAGACCTGCTGCGCCTCCACCGGCTCGACTGCTGCACGATTTCCGACGCGCTCGACCAGCTCGGCATCCCGGACCGCGTGGCGACAGGCCTGACGGCGCGAGGCGGCAAGCTGATCGGACGCGCGCAGACGGTGAAGCTCGTCCCGGTGGGATCGGCGCCGTCGCGCGAGACGCCGCGGCACCTCGGTACGACCGCGATCGAAGCGGCGCGGCCGGGCGACGTGATCGTGGTCGAGCAGAGCACGGGCATCGACGCGGGCAGCTGGGGCGGCATCCTCACGCTCGGCGCAAAGCTGCGCGGCGTCGCGGGCGTGATCGCCGATGGTCCGGTGCGCGACATCGACGAGGCGCTGGCGTACGGATTTCCCATCTACTGCCGCGGCACGACGGCGCGGACGGCCCGCGGACGCGTCGCCGAGCTCGAGACGGGCGGCAGCGTCACGATCGACGGCGTCGTCGTCGCGGCGGGCGACGTGGTGATCGCCGATGGCAGTGGCGTCGCGTTCGTGCCCGCAGGCGATCTCGCGCGCGTGCTCGCCGCGGCCGAGGCGATCGCCGCGCGGGAAGCCGCGATGGTCAAGGCGCTGCTCGCCGGCGCGCCGATCTCGGTGGTGATGGGAGCGAGCTACGAGAAGATGCTGGAGCTCGCGTGATGGACGCGATCGCACGCGCTGCGGCGCTCGACACCGCCACGATCTCCGACGCGCTCGACACGCTCGGCCTCGGCGGCCAGTGCTACGGCATCTCGCCGCGCGCGCCGAGCTTCCGCATGACCGGCCGCGCCTTCACGCTGCTGTACGCGCCCGCTGCGTCGCCGCCCGGCAGCGTCGGCGACTACATCGACGACGT
>JAMFST010000215.1 GCA_026225435.1 Labilithrix luteola | reverse complement strand
CCGAGACGATGTACTTCTTGTCCGGCTCGAGCACAAAGTCGTTGGACGTGAGCTCCTCGACGCTGTTGCGTGTGAGCGCGAAGACCTTGCACAGGTGGGAGTGCCCGATGAGCGTGATGTGGCCGAGGCGGTCATAGATGCCGAGGCACTCGCGCGCCTGCTCGGGGGCGAAGATGTACTCGAACTCCTCGAGCCGCACGGGCGAGCCGTGACAGAGGAGGACCCCCTGCTCGTCGAGCCGCACCTGATACGGCAGGTTCTTCAGCCACTCCATGTTCTCGGTCGACACCAGCGCGGCGTGGACGTCGAGCGCGTGGCGCGCGGCCTCGTAATAATACGAGTAGTCCATCCGGCCGCTGACCGCGGCGTCGTGGTTGCCGAGGATGGTGTGCTTGGCGAGGTTGCGTATGAGATCGCAGCACTCGTTGGGCGAGCCGCCGTAGCCGACGGTGTCACCAAGGCAGTGGTAGACGTCGATGCGTTCCTTCTGGAACGCCTCGAGCACTGCCGAAAGCGCCTCGAGGTTGGCGTGGATGTCGCTCAAAATTCCGAGACGCATGGGGGACTCGGGAGCGTACACGAAGCTGGGCCGCGCGTGGAGGAGACGCGGCGAGAGTTGTAGTTTCCGCGTTTTCACGGTGTTCTTCGGGGGTGAAGGGGCCCCAAGACAGCCCGGTTGGGTCGCAGGACGCGCGGATCTCGCTCCGCAAGCGGCAGTACGGGATGGCGGCGGCCTTCATGGTCATCGCGGTGGGGGTGCTGCTCCTGGCGAGCGGTGACGACGCCGTCCTCTTCCGGGCGCTCGCCGCGATCTGCGTCCTGCTCGCGGGCGTGCTCGTGTACGGAGCGAGCCGGTACCAGAACGCCGGAGCCGTCGTGAACGAGGTGAACCGCGCGTACGCGGACTTCGTGGCGGGTCGGGAAGCCGAGGGGGAGGCGAGGCTCGACGCGCTCGGCCCCGCCGCGCGCAAGTCGTCGTACATCCGCCGCGCCATCGAGCTGCAGCGGACCGCGCTGGCGATGCGGCGGGGGAAGCTCGAGGAGGCGGTGGACTGGGCGACCAAGGTGCAGGAGGGCAAGCCGCGGCTGGCGACGCGGCTCCACGAGTCGATCCTCATCGTCGAGGGGCGCGCGCTCCGTGCCGTCGTCCAGGCGTCGCTCGGTCGCGCGGATCTGGCGCTCGCCGACGCGAAGGAGGTGGAGGCGTCGCCGCTTCGCTCGCCCAGCGCGGTCGCCCGGGCCTCGCTGTCACGGGCGCTGGTGCTGGCCAAGAGCGAGCGCTTCGAGGAGCTGCAGGCGCACTACGCGGCCGAGGGGGAGGCGCTGGTCGAGGAGCTCGCCCCGCGGGAGCGGATGCTCTCCCGTGCGTTGCGCCGGCTCGGGCAACCGCGGGCGCGCAGCGTCTACCGCGAGGTGGGGATCCGCGACGAGCAGGACGACGCGGGGGCGCGCGATCGCGAGTGGGTGCGCAAGATCGCGCCGGACGCCGTGCGCTTCGTGCCGCGGGTGGCGAGCCCGGAGAGCGCGGAGAGCTTCGTGCCCTACGAGCGACCGGTGGCGGCCACGCGCCCGGGCACGGTGACGGCCCGGAGGCCGCGGGTCGACCCCATCGTCCGCGGCGCGCGGCGCCGGAACCGCGGGCGGAGGGTGGCGCTCTGGCTCGTGTTCGTGGTGGCGTTCGGAGGGGTCTGGGCGTTCCTCCAGCCCGCGCAGCACTCGCACGGAGGGGCTGCGGCGCGCGCGCCTTCGGCCTCGATGGACCCGGCGCTGGTGGGGCTCGCCGCCGTCCTGGGCTTCATCGGCTTCTTCGTCGCCCTGGTCGCCGGGATCGTGCTCACGCGCGTGTACCGTCAGCGCCGCTGGGTGCGGGCGTTCCAGGGCGCGCAGCTGCGCCTCCTGCGCGATGACGATCCGGAGGCACAGGCCGAGCTGGAGAACCTGGCGCAGAACGGCGATGGCCACTTCGGGCCGCCGTCGAACCTGGCCGTCGCGCGCTACGCCCTGCGGCGAGGAGACGCGGCCGCCGCGCTGGCCGCGACCGCCAACGGGATGGAGCAGGCGCGCGCATCGCTGGCGACGAAGGCAGCCCACCAGGACATCGTCTTGCCCGAGCTGCTCTCCCAGCACGCCTTCGCTGGCGCGGTGGACGGGCGGCAGCAAGACGCCGAGGCGGATCTCGATCAGCTCGAACGCGACTACCCGGTGTTCCCCTTCCGGGCCCGCGCCGCCTACCGGGTGAACCTGCTCGGCGCGATCAAGCGCGGGGATCTCGCCACGGCGGCGCGCATCGTCGCCGGCCGCGAGCCGGAGATGTCCGTCGAGCTGCGGATCGATCTGCTCGGCGAGGTGGCCAGCGCGGCGGCGACGGGCGGTCTCCATGACGAGGCGGCCGAGGCGCTGCGCAGCGAGCTGGCGGCGATGCCGCGCGCCGCCGCCTGGATCGAGAAGGTGGCGCCGGGGCTGACCGCGCGCATCGGCCGGGCGCACGCGGTGCGGGTGGCCACGCCGTTCATGTCGTACGACGACGACACGCGCCCGCTCGGCGAGGAGGCTGCGCAGCTCCTGGCGCTCGGTGCTAGACGACCTCGGTCATGAGCAGCAGCGACGACGAGAAGCCGTACACGAACGGCGCGCTGAACGGGACCAACGGGGCGGCGCACGAGGACGACGACGCGGTCGACGAGCCGGATCCCGAGCCGCCGCTGGAGCTCATGCCCGACTCGCCCGCTCCCGTGGTCGAGCTCTCGGCTGCCTGCGCGCGCTTCGTGCTCGCCAAGTACAAGGTGCCGCTCGACGGCACGCCGGACACGCTGTCGCTGGTCGACCAGTACGTGAAGGACACGCGCGCCGATCTCATCGTCCGCCCGGAGGCCGCCCAGCTGGTGGCCGCCTCGGTGGGCGCGTACCTCGGCGAGGTCATCAAGCGCTTCTTCGGCGCCGAGTGGTACGCCGAGGGGGACTACAGCGGCTGGCGGCTCAACATGCGCACCGTGTACCTGACCTTCAATCCGCTCGGCATGGCGCTCGAAGCGCTCAGCCTCGGTGACGTGGGGAGCGACGTGAGCGAGGCCGAGGACTGGCACGCTCACCTGGAGACCGATCTCGCAGAGCGTGACGAGGTGGCTACACGGTTGCGCTCGTTCCCGGCGGTCGATCCGGATGAGTTTTATCTGCCGAGCACCCGCTTCGACGTGATCGAGATGATCGTCGAGGCGCTGTCGGCCAAGATGCGCGACGAGGGGAACGGCGACGCGCGCTTCACTTCGGACGACTACCGAAAGTAACCGGAAAAAATGGCGCAGAAATAGGGTGCTGGCGGCTCGCCGGTCGTACACTGCGCCGCATCAAGGATGGTCGCACCGGCGTTCGAGCTGCTCCTCGACAACGAGGGGTATCGCGTGGAGAAGAGCGATGCGGCGGGGCTGGTGCGGGTGACCCGCACGTCTGTGCTCTTCGAGTCGGAGGCGCACTGCAACCGGCTGTGCGAGCCGGTGCAGAAGGCGCTCGACAAGGCCGGTCGCGCGCGCGTCACCCTGATCCTCGATCTGCGTAGCGCGGTGGGGAAGAACGACCCCGCCTACGAGTCGTGGTTCGCCTACCACCGGCGGCGCATGCTCGAGGAGTTCCCCCGCGCGGTGCTCCTCATGAAGACGGTGATCGGCAAGATGCACTCCGAGCGCATGCTCCGCTCGGAGCCGCCGGGGCTGAACGACATCCGCATCACCACCGACGAGAACGAAGCCTTCGCGCTGGCGCTGCGTCCGTCGATCCCGTCGCTGACGGTTCGCCCGAAGCCTTTCTGAGCTACTTGCCGGCCAGGCCCGCCTGGTAGTGCGCGATGATGCGCGCGATGCCGAGCGCGTGGTCGTAGATGGCCATCTCGTCGATCGTGCCGGTGAGGCCCTGGCCGAGGAACAGGTGGCTCGCGATGGGGCCGGG
>JAMFST010000214.1 GCA_026225435.1 Labilithrix luteola | reverse complement strand
GCGGTGGGCGCCGGGCGCGCGCTGACGGAAGGCTCGTCGAAGATGCTGAACGGGAGCTCGGCGTCGCCGAGCGTGAGGCGGTCGCCGTGGACGAGCCGCGCGCGCCGCTTCTTCTTCCCGTTGATGAGGATCTCGCCGGTCTTGTCGGCCTCCTCCAAGTTGAAGTCGCGCCCGTCGAAGAGGACCTGCGCGTGCGTCGCCTCGAGCGAGCCCGGGACCACCACGTCGTTGCCGAGCGCCTTGCCGACCGTCGACACAGGTTTGTACAGGGGAAAGACGCGAGGACGGCCCTGGACGGGAAACCACTTGAGCGCGGGCATCGGTGGCGCAGTGTACACGTGGGAAGGTGTGCTCGCCGAGGTCTGCTGAATCGTTGACGAGGACGCTGACTCGAGCGCAAATAGTCGCCCATGGAGAGAGCCATGAAGAACGTGCTCCGTTGTGGTCTAACAGGCGTGTCGCTCGCCTTCGCGTCCGCGGTCTGCGTCGCCTGCGGGGACGCCAAGCCGGCCGAGGAGCCGGAGAGCGTCATGAGCCCCGCGCAAGCGTCGGCTCCCGCTCCGATCGTGGTGGTGGCCGCGCCGTCGCCCGCTGCCACCGCGCCTGCTCCCGGCGCGGCGGGCACGACTGTGACGCAGAGCACGACGACCACCACCGTCGCGCATTGAAGCGGGTCGAAACGCTTTTTTCGGCGAGCGCGGATCGGTTTCGGGTGAAGATGAGCTCTCGGAGGCACCACGGATGGTTCGATCGACGGCGATGACGACGGTAGCAACGGTGGCGGCTGTGGTGCTGACTTCACTCGTGTGGCTCGGGTGCGGCGGCAGCCAGGAGAAGCCTCCGCTGCAGCCGGACGGTCCCGACATGACGGCGCCGATCGGTGACGACGGTGGTGCAGCCGTGTCGCCTCCGACGCCCGCGACCGAGCTGCAGATGTCGCCGCCGCCGGGCAAGGCGGGCGGCTCGGAGTCGCAAACCACCATCGGTCGCTGAAAACCGCGTCGCCTCTGGCGGTCCGGCGCTCGACTTCGGGGCGCCGCACTGCCTAGATCGTGGCCATGAAGGCCATTCGATTTCACGCGTACGGCGGTCCCGCGGTCTACGCTTACGAGGACGCCGACGATCCGAAGCCCGGCTCGGGCGAAGTGCTCGTCGAGGTTCACGCCGCCGGTCTGAATCCCATCGACTGGAAGATCCGCAACGGGGACATGAAGGGGCACACGCCCACCGTCTTCCCCGCGATCCCCGGGTGTGACGTCGCCGGCGTGATCTCCGGCACCAAGGAGCGCGTGATGGGCTACGCCGGCCAGACCTTCGCCGAGAAGGTGGCGGTGCCCCGCAGCTCCCTCGTGGCGATCCCCGAGGGGATGAGCGACGAGCAGGCGGCGGCGATCTCGCTGGTGATGATCACCGGCGCGCAGCTCATCGAGCTCGGGGTGAAGCCGACCAAGGGGATGACGGTGCTCGTCAGCGGCGCGGTCGGCGGCGTCGGTCGCACCGCCGTGCACGTCGCCAAGCAGCACGGCGCCAGGGTCATCGCCGCCGTGCGCAAGTCGCAGAAGGCCGAAGCGGCCACGCTCGGCGCCGATCAGGTGGTGGCGCTCGACGACGCGGACGATCTGGCCGGCGTGCGCAACGTCGACGCGGTGGCCGATGCCGTCGGCGGCAAGGTCGCCGAGCTGCTCGTGGCCTGCGTCCGCCGCGGAGGCACGTACGCGACGGTGCTCGGCGCGCCTCCCCCCGGAGCCGACGACCACGACGTGCACGTGCAGCTGGTGTTCGCCAAGCCGGACGGAAAGCGCCTCGAGGAGCTCGCCCGCGACGTGCAGTCGGGCGCCCTCGTCATCCCGGTGGCCCGCGTCTTCCGCTTGTCGGAGATCAAGGAGGCGACCGAGATGGCCGAGAAGGGCGGCGTCGGCCGCATCGTCCTCAAGCCCTGAGGCGACGGGGCCTCCTCGTCAGCTGGGCTCGAACTCCGGACCCAGCTCGCGCGACATGAGGTCGGTGACGGCCTGCGCGGCCTTCTTCCCCTCGTACAGCACCTTGTACACCTCGGCGGTGATCGGCATGTCGACGCCCATCTTCTTCGACAGGTCGTAGGCGCTCTTGGTCGTCTTCACCCCCTCGGCGACGTGGCCGAGGGTGGCGAGGATGTCCGGGAGCGTGCGCCCCTTGCCGAGCTCCATGCCGACGGTGCGAGTGCGCGAAAGCTCGCCGGTGCAGGTGAGGACCAGATCGCCCATGCCGGCGAGACCGGCGAGGGTCAGCGGCTGACCGCCGCGCGCCACGGCGAGGCGGGCGATCTCCGCCAGGCCGCGGGTGATGAGCGCGGCGCGGGTGTTCGAGCCGAAGCCGAGCCCGTCGGCCGCGCCGGCGGCGATGGCGATGACGTTCTTCATCGCGCCGCCGCACTCGACGCCGTGCACGTCGCTGCTGTTGTACAGACGGAGAAACGGCGTGTGGAAGCGGTGCATGACCGTGTCCGCCAGGTCCTTCTTCTTCGCCGCGATGACCACCGCGGTCGGCAGCTTGGCCGCGAGCTCCTTGGCGAACGACGGCCCGCTGAGGAAGGCGAGGTTCTCGCGTGCCGCCACCGGCAGCTCCTCGTGCAGCACCTCGTCCATGAACTGCAGCGACTCGTTCTCGATCCCCTTGGTGGCGCTGACGATCGGCACGTCGTGCGGCACGTACTTCGCCGCCACGCGGGTGACCTCGCGGGTCGAGTGGCTGGGCACCACGAAGACGACCATCTCCGCGCCGTCGAGCGCGCGCCCCATGTCGTGGGTCGCCGTGAGGCAGGCGGGGAGGGCGGCTCCGGGCAGGTAATGGCCGTTCAGATGGTCGCGGTTGATCTGCCCCGAGAGGTCCTCGCGGCGGCACCAGAGCGAGACCTGATCCCCCTTGTCCGCGAGCACCTTGGCGAGCGCAGTTCCCCACGCGCCGGCGCCGAGAACGGTGACTTTCCGAGACGTTCCGCCCTGCGAAGCTTCCATCGGCTCAGGCTACATCGAGCCGCACTGGAGAGTCAGGATTGTCTGGGCGAGCTGCAGGTCGGTGAGGTCGCCGGGAAAGCACTGCACTGCGTCACCGCTCGTGGTCTCGGTCTGGCAGCTGTCGTCGACGGCGTAGTCCGCGCAGAACCCGCTCATCGCCGTGGTGCTGCAGCTCGCGTAGGACGTCGCGTCGGTGCAGGTCGAGCACGCCTCGTTGACGCACAGAAAGAGCGCGTTCACCTCGGAGCCGCACGTGGCGTCGACCTGCGAGACGCAGGCGCCCTGGTTCAACATGAGATCCTGCGGCGTGATCTCGACGAACGCGCCCCACGTCGTGTCGCTCACCTGCGACAGCGCGCACGTCTGGCAGCTGGCCGAGGTCTGGCCGATGGCGCCGAGGAGCGTCGCACCGTCGGCATCCACCTGCGCGCTCACGGCCGCGATCTCGGCCGCCGTGCAGGCGGCGACGCTCTGTCCGTTCGGCGGCGTGTCGGGGAGCACTCCGGGATCCGCGATGGTGCACGCGGCGCTGACGCTGACCGCGGCGGACGCGTCGACGCCGGCGTCCGTCCCGCTGCCCGCATCGATTCCAGTCGCCGCAGCGCTCGCGTCGGTCCGGACGCTGCCGTCACTTCCCGCGTCGGTCGCGGAGCCGGTGCCACTGACGCACTCGGTGTTCTCCTTCGTCTGCTTGCAGCTGGTGTACTCGTCCTCGCAGCTGGAGCCGCGCGACGGATCATCGCAGATGTTCGCGCAAGTATCGAAGCAGGAGGAGTCGGCGTAGGGGTTCTCGCAGAGCGACTGGCATTCCGAGCACTGGTTCTCCTGCTCGCCGGTGCACGAGTCGTGGTCCACGTCGCACGGGGTGCGCGTGCAGCCGGCGGGCGGTGCGAAGGGGTCGTCGCTCGCGCTCGAAGCACCGCCGCTCCCACCACAGGCCCAGAGAGTGGTGACGCTGCTCCCGACGAGGAAGGACGAGGCGAGGAAGCGGTGGACGCGGAGGAGGCGGCTCATGATTCCCCCCTGTCGGCCGCTCGCCGCATCGGATGCGTCATTTCGTCCGCTCGGTCGTCGAACCGCGGCTGAGCTTCGCCCCCGCTTGCGTAACTTCGCCCGCCGATCTTGGGCCTTGAGGTAGGATTGATCACCACCGTGACCGTGCGTCGACCCCGCGCGTTTTCCTTCGCGCTGCTTTTTCTCGCTCTTGCCACCATCCTCACGACGGCCCAGGGCTGCGCGGGGTGCCAGCAACAGGCTGCTTGCGTCCTCCGTGGGCCGCTCAACTCCCCGTCGAACTACTCGCTGCGCCGCTCGGTGATGAAGAGCGGGCTCGACGAGTTCTGCCACCAGATGACGACGCGTAACGCGCCGCTCACGCTGATCCCGGGGACGCCGGCCATAGGGCGCTTCTTCCCGCAGAGCTGCACCCAGACGCAGATGCCCAACGGCGACCTGTCGGTCACCTTCTCCGGCATCGGCTACGTCTGGAGCAACGTGTCGAAGAAGATGACCTTCAACATGAACGGCGCGGTCCAGTACGACCAGGATTTCCTCGTCGCCGACGACTGCGCCATCGACGCCTTCTTCCGCGTCCGCCAGCTCAACGGCTCGAACTTCCAGGCGCACCAGATCGAGCAGCCGCTCGCCTCGTTCCTCAACTCGCTGGGGGGCGTGGCCGACACCGTCGGCCGCCAGCTCGTCGCCGGGAATCTTTCGCAGGGCTTCACGGTTGTCCGGGACAAGGACGGGCACGACTCGTTCACCCTCGGCATCCTCGAGAAGGGCAAGTCGCCGGTCATGCCGTACGACGTGCACGGCTCGGACCGCATCACCTACGAGAACTCCCGGGTCGACGTGCACCAGAACGAGCGTGACTTCATCGGCCCCATCGAGGTCACCGATTCGGGGCGCGCGCTGTACATCGGCGCCGGCCTCGACGGGATCCCCGCCATCGACCTCGCCATCATGGCCAAGGAGCCGGGTGAGGCGTCGCTCCGTTACTACTACGACTACCCGCAGATCGGCCCGCTGGCCGGCCCGCCGATCGCGGCCGACGTGGTGAGCCAGGGGATGCCGTACAAGCGCGCTTTCCCCGTGCCCAAGGGGATCTACTACGTGGTCCTCGACAACTCGTCGGCCGCGGGGGTCGTGGCGCCGCCGCCGGCCGGGTTGCTCGGTGACCGCGCCGCGACGGTCACCTACGCCGTGCAGATCGGCGACGCGCCGTGAACGAGCCGGAGAAGAGCGACGGCGAGGCGGAGACGACGCCCGCGTCGCAACGCGTGGTCGCCGCCACGGCGCCCCGGGAGCCGTCGGATCCGGGTGCGGAGCGGCTCGAAGAAGAGACGGATGACGACGTCGACGTGCCGCTCGGCGTGGCGCACCGGCTGCTCCGCTCGACCCACTGGATCACCTGGTACGTGGTGCTCCCGCTGGTGCTCGCCTCGGTGGTGGTCTGGGCGCTGACGCCGGCCAGCGGTGTCGAGCCGACCGGCCCGCTCGCCTGGCTGGAGAACCTGGTCCGCGAGCAGCAGATCCCGGTGCTCATCGTGGCGGTGTGCATCTTCGACACCGCGGTGTGGGCCGCGCGCAACCAGCTGCCGTTCGCCGCCCAGGTGAACCCGCCGCTGCGCAGCGATCTGCCGTCGGGCGTCCGGCCGGCGTTCGAGCGCGCGCGCATCCTCCTCGACGAGGCGGAGAGCATCCGCCAACGCCGCAAGGAGGCCATCGACCGCGAGCTGTCCCCCGAGGACCGGGTGAAGCTGTCGGCCGATCTCTCCGGCCTGCGTCACGCCATGCGCCGCCGCCCCTTCGACGAGGAGCGCTTCGTCGATGCGCTGGTGCGTGCCGACGGCGAGGTGGACGTGCGCCTCGGTCGCTGGCGCAAGAGCGAGGTCCGCGAGTACATCGAGTCGATCGTCATCGCCGTCGTGGTGGCCATGGGCCTGCGCGCCTTCGTCATCGAGGCGTTCAAGATCCCCAGCGGCTCGATGATCCCGACGCTGCAGGTCGGCGATCACATCTTCGTGAACAAGTTCAGCTACGGCCCGGCGATCCCCTTCACGCACGCGCGGCTGTGGAAGACGATGCCGCCCGAGCGCGGGGACGTGATGGTCTTCCAGTTCCCCGAGGACCCGGACGAGGACTTCATCAAGCGGGTCATCGCGCTGCCGGGGGACACGCTGGAGGCGCGCGCCGGGCACCCGATCATCAACGGGTGGGAGGTGCCGAGCTGCCTGGTCGGCGTCTACGACTACCTGGAGATGGACCCGCGCGAGGAGTCGCCCCTGCGGCACGAGGGGGACCTGTACGTCGAGTACCTCGGCGACGAGTCGTACCTCACGTTCTACGACCGCTCGAGCGGTGGCTTCGCCGAGATGCAGGGCCCCTTCCACGTGAAGGCGGGCGAGGTCTACGTGATGGGCGACAACCGCAACAACAGCCGCGACTCGCGCCTCTGGTGGGGCGGGGCAGGCGGCGGTGTCCCCTTCGAGAACATCCGCGGCCGCGCGCTCTTCGTCTGGCTCAGCGTCAGCGATGGACCTGCCGGCAGCGGTCCGTTCCACTTCGACGGCTCGCGCCTCGGTGCGCCGGTCATGGGCACGCCGCGCCTCCCGCCGGACCAGCGCGGCCTGCAGCCGGCGCTCGACAAGTGCCTCCGGGATCGCCCGCCGATCGACAAGACCACGCCGCCGCACGGCTGATCGCGCGGCGGTCCCTCAGCGGACCTTGATGCGGCCGTTGACGGTGCGCAAGCGGAGCTCGGGGCCGCCGTCGCTCAGCGGACGTATGGCCGACACGGTGCCGTTGACCGTGGAGGCGCGCAGGTCGACGTTGGTGCTGGGCGGCAGGTCGACCACGATCGAGCCGTTGACCGTGGACAGATCCATCGGCTCCTTCCAGGTGGTGATGCCGATGCGGGCGTCGATCGATCCGTTGACCGTCTTGGCCCGGATGGTGCCGCGGGTGTCGAGGCGGATGGCGCCGCTCACGCTGCGCGCGTCGACGTCGGCGGTGAGCCCGTCGGCGCGGACGGAGCCGTTGACGGTGGAGGCGACGAGCGGCGTCGAGGCGGGGAGGCGGACGTCGAGGTCGACGACCGGTGCTTGATGATCCACCCAGTCGTTGTCGCTGGGGCAGTGGCTGGCCGCCGGTCGCGCGGCGGGGGCGACGCAGGCGACGACGCCGTCCACGCCGCCGACGCGGCCGGGAAAGACGCGGAGCACCAGGGGCTCGTGGCTGCGACGGATGCGCGCGGTGATCTCGAGGGCGTCGCCGCTGCCGGCCGACGCCGTCACCGCGCCGTCGACGTTGCGCACGTCGAGCGCCGCGGCTTTTCCTTGCCAGTGGAGCTCGCCGCTGGTGGCGATCTCTGTTCCGGCGACCGGTGATGGCGCCGCCCCGGGACGCGCGCGGGCGTCGCTCCCGTTGCAGGACGCGAGACAAAGGGAGACACCGCACGCGACGAGGCGCGCGCTCGGAGATACGTGCATGATGCACCTCAGGGTTGAAAGGACGAGATGAGCTACCGATGCGCGTCGACGCGGACGTCGCCGCTGAAGGAGCTGGCGCGGACCTGGGGGCCGCTGGTGCCCAGCTTGAAACGGAGGTTGTGCTGGCCGCTGCGCTTGCCGCCGAGGGTGCTCTCGAGGTCGCCGCTGACGCTCGCGAGATCGAAGTCGCCGGTGGTGGCGCCAGGGACGACGATCTTCACCTCGCCGCTCTGGCTGCGCATCTCGACCGAGCCCTGCGCGGCCAGCTGCCCGTCGAAGGTCGCCCCGCCGGCGGTCGAGCGGATCTCGATCTGCGCGTAGGGGCCGCCGCCGAGCGAGCAATCTCCGCTGAGCGACTCGAGCCGGGCGGCGCCGCGTCCACCGCGGACGTGCACGTCGCCGCTGGTGCTGCGGGCGCGGATCCGCTGGGTGGCGGCCTGCGCCTCGATGGTCACGCTGCCCGCGGTCGAGTGGGCGAAGATCTCGCTGGCGTCGCCGCGCACGACGATGTCGCCGCTGATCGTCTCGACGCGCACCGTGCCGCCGACGCCGGTGACCAGCACGTCGCCGGAGATGCCGCGGATCTCGAGCGCGCTCGCCCGCGGGACGTGCAGCTCGACGTTGTCGGAGTGGCCGGCGGACACGCGAGCCCGCGTGGAGTCGACGTTGAAGGAGGCGGCGCCGTCGACCTGGATGTCCGGGCGCGCCCAGCCGGTGACGTGCACCGAGCCCGAGAAGGCCTCGACCACTACGACCGCGTGGGCGTCGAGCGGCTGGGTCGCGGTGACGCTGGGGACCCCGGCGTCGTCGGCGTGGGCGATGCGCGGCACGAGCAGCATCGGCAGCGCGAGGAGCGGCGCGGCGGCGAGCGCCAGCGTGCGCAGGAGCTTGGAGGGGTTCATCAGATCCTCGTCGTCAGGTCGAGGACGTCGGTCTCGGCGGTCACCTTGTCGCGGTAGGCGTTCAGGAGATCGGTGCGGAGGTCGAAGTCGTCCGGGTGGGTCTGCAGCGCGGTGCGCGTGGTCTCGATGGCGGCGTCGACGGCGCGCAGGCTCTCGTCGATGCGGGCGGCGTCGCTCGCCGGGAGCTGCGCGCGGGCCTGGCGGAAGTCGGCGTCGAGCGTGGCCAGGGTCGCCAGGAAGGGGCCCTCGTCGTCGGCCAGCTCCGGCGCGGGCTCGGACGGCGACGGAAGATCGGAGGACCACGCCGTGGTGAGGAGCGCGTCGGGAGGCTCGGACGCCAGCGAGAGCTCCGCGGTGGGCGCGTCATGCGGGGGCGTGGACGGAGGCGTCAGCAGGCAGAGCACCGCCGCGGCCGCGGCGAGAACGGCACCGGCTGCCTCGAAGTGACGCGTGCGGCGCGGGGCGAGCCGCGCTTCGATGGCGCTCCATGTGCGGTCCACCTCGTGCGGCGTGATCTCCCGCGGCAAGCGGGCCACGGCCGCTGCGAGCGCCCGGTCGTCATCGTCTCGGTGATCGGTGCTCATCGGAGCGCCTCCTTCAGCAACGTGCGCGCTCGGTGGAGGTGCGCCTTGGAGGTGCCCTCGGCGATCCCGAGCAGGTCGCCGATCTCGCCGTGCTGGTACCCCTCGACGTCGTGGAGGACGAACACGGTGCGCGCCCCCTCGGGCAAGGCGGCGATGGCGCGCTCGAGGTCGAGCCCGCTGTCGTCGGTGCGCGCGGCGGACGGGGCGGAGAGCACCTCGTCATCGTCGGTCGGGCGCACGCGCCGCTCGCGCCGGGCCCGGGCCCGCCGCTCCTCGAAGACGACGTTCACGGTGACGTGGCGCAGCCAGGTGGCGAACGAGCTCTCGCCGCGGAAGCTCGCCAGCCGTTCCCAGGCGCGCACGAAGGTGTCCTGGGTGAGCTGCTCGGCGCGGCCGCGATCGGCCGACAAGCGCAGGCAGAGCGCGTTCACCCGCCCCACGTGCTGGTGATAGAGCCGCCCGAAGGCCGCCACGTCCCCCCGCCGCGCCGACTCCACCAGCGGATCGCCGGCGCTGGCGGCGCGGGTGAGCTCGGGGAAGGGGAAAGGCACGGCGAGGTTCATGGTCCTTCGGGTTTCGTGAGGCTAGATGCCGGTCGAGGGGGAAGGGTTTAGACGGTACAGTGCGCGTCATGAAAATCCTGGGCAGCGCGGTGGCGCTCGCGGTCGCGCTCGCGCTCGGTGTGGGGCTCGGGTGCAACAGCCTGGAGAACGCCGCCGCCAAGGATCCGCGCCGGTGCGAGCGCGATCCGAACTGCGCGAACAAGGCGCGCGCCGCCGACTGCGACACGCAGTGCAACTACGCCCCCGATTGCACCGACCGCTGCCGCGAGATGAACGCGTCGTCAGGGCAGACGGACCCGCGCTGAAATTCCACCCAGATCTCGTCGCACTGCAATTGCCGTAAAGAGCTGGCAACACTGAGTCGGCCGACGGCAGCGCGCTGACGCTGACCCTGTACGCCCAGCGCAACGGCATGGGCCTGCGCTGGGCCGGGGTGAAGACCATCAACCTCGTGAAGGGCTGACCCGCTCAGAGGGACAGGCGGAAGTGG
>JAMFST010000213.1 GCA_026225435.1 Labilithrix luteola | reverse complement strand
TCGGTCGCGGCCTGCACGGTGAGCTCGCGCGCCGCCGCGTCGAACGACGCCGGCACGGTGAGCACGACCTCCTGCTCCGCCAGCGCCAGCTTCGGATCGTCGTGCGCGACCTCGGCGTTCCACGCCTGCGCCAGGTGCGCGAGGTAGCGGCGCGAGGCCTCCACCGGCGAGATCTTCTGCACGTCCTCGGCCGCCGCGAGCGGCAGGATGGGCGCGCGCCGATCGACGCCGCCGTGCGAGAGCCAGCTCTTGGCGCTGGCCACGAGCCGGGTCGGCGCTTCGACCCCGCGGCTGCGCGCGTACTCGCCCACGGCGTACGGAGCCGCGTCGGCCGCAGCGCCTCCGCTCCAGGGGAGCGTCATCGGCCCATCGCTCTCGTGCGCCAGGTAGGTGAACGAGGGGAGCAGCGGCCGTGCCTCGAGAGCACCCTTGGCCACGATCTGCGGGATCGGCAGGATGGTGCTCGGCGCCGCCTTCTTCTCCGCGCCGCCGGCATCGCCCGCATCGGCCGGTACATCCGGCGCGTACGCGAGCGCGGTGTGCGTGGTGCCGAGGTCGATCCCGACGACGAAGCGCTCGCCGCTCACAGCTCCACCTCGGCTGCCGCCAGCAGGTGCGCGTCGTGCCCCGGCGCCGCCTCCGGCAAGCTGAGCGACGTCGCCTTCCAGCCGCGGTGACGCAAGGTCCCGGTGTACGGCCCCTTGCCGCCGACGTTCCCGGTCAGGGTCACCTGCTCCGGAGCCGCGTCGCCGGGCGCGATGGTCACGCGCGCCCCTTCGTCCTCGCTGCGCACCGGCGCGATGGTCACGTGCGTGCGCAGCGCCCGGCGGCACCCCTCGTGCACCACGCGCACCGCCGCGCCGATGTCCGCGTCGCCGAAACCGGCGATGTCCTGCTCGAGAAAATCGATCAGCCGACCTTCCCGCTGGAAGAGCGCCAGCAGCGCGAGAGCCGCGTCGTTGTTCGGCACGACCGGCTCGACCTTCGGCGGCGGCGCGGCCTCCGTCTTCTCCGGGAGCGACGCCAGCGGCGCTCGGCCGGCGGGGAGCTGCTCCACCTCGCGCACGCGCGCGGCGAACAGCCCATCGAAGAGGATCTTGAAGAAGGCGACGTACGCGAACCACACTCGGGTCGCGAACGGAAGCGCGGCTTGGCTTTGGACCGTCACGGGCGCGGAGGGTAGAGCGGCGGCCCGCCTTGTGCCAGGCTCCCCCGCATGATCCCACGTCGCCGGTCCTCTGGTCGCGTATCGCGTCGCGCAGGCGTCCGCAGCCCAGGCGTAGCCGGAATCCTCCTCACGCTCACGGCGTGCAGCGCCCAGGTAGCGACTCCGCCGGCGAATCCGCCCTCGGCACCGCCTCCGTCGGCCGTCGCTCCGCCGCCTCCGCCGGTGGCCGTGACGCCCCCGGCGCCTCCGTCTCCGCCGCCCGCGCCGGTCGATCCGGCGGAGGATCCGCGCTTCGGGACCGCCATCCGCCTCGACCTCGACGCGCTACGCCTGCACTCCACCGGCAAGCGGATGGGAAGGGCGATCGCCAAGCTCGAGCCGCTCAAGGCGCTCGCCTCGCCGACGCTCGACCCGCTGCGCGATCTGGACAAGGTGGTCTGGCTGGGCACGACCGACGTGCGCAGCAGCCGCGGCTCGCAGGTCATCCAGACCAGGGCGCACGACGACGAGCTGGATCTGGCGGTGCGTCGCCTCGCCCCGGTGGCGGCCGAGGCGGCGTCGCCCAGCTTCGTGGTGAAGATCGGCAAGCGCAGCGCGAACGCCACCCTCACGCCCGGGACGGTGACTCTCCTCGATCTCGACGTCGCCCCCTTTTCCGGGCCCCTGACCGCCGCTTCGGCGCCGGGAGAGCTGGTGGAGATGCGCCTGAACGAGCCGGGGCGTTCCTTCCCGTCCGTCCCCCGCACCATCTCCAAGGGGGTCATGATGGTCACCAGCCGGGACGACGGCGGCGTCGAGGTCACGATGACCGGGACCTGCGCCGACGAGGCCGAGGCGAAGCTGGCGCAGAAGGTCGTCGCCGCCAACGTGCAGAAGTACAACGTGTTCCCCTTCCGCCTGATCACCCGCAAGGCGCTCGACACGGCCAAGGTGTCCCACGAGGGCTCCACGGTGACGGTCGACGTGACCCTCTCGAAGGCGCAGGTCGAGGCCTTCGCCCAGATCCTGGCCGACGAGATGAACGCCGACCTCTCCGCGCCCTGAATCCGCTATAGAGCGCGGATGACTGAAGATCGTCACCCGACCGACTCGTTTGCCGCGATGTTCGAGCAGAGCGCGACCCCGTCGCGCCGCAGCTTCAAGGTGGGCGAGCGCGTGGAGGGGCGCGTCGTGCAGGTGGGCGCGTCGTCGGTCTTCGTCGAGCTCGACGGCGGCGTGCAGGGCTACTTCGACTCCGTCGAGCTGCGCCTGCCGGACGGCACCCTCCCGGTCACCGTGGGCGAGACCCTCGCCGCGCGCGTCACCGAGGTCGACGCTGGCCGCGGCCACGTCCGCCTCTCCCGTCAGGCCTCGATCGCGCGTTCGCTCAAGCCGAGCGGCTCCACCAAGGGCGGCAAAGGCGGTCGCGAGCGTGACGCCGGCGACGGCGGCGCTGCCTTCCAGCAGGCCCTCGAGTCGCAGGTCCCGGTCGACGGCAAGGTCACCGGCGTGAACAAGGGGGGCCTCGAGGTCGACGTCGCCGGCGCGCGCGCCTTCTGCCCGATGTCGCAGGCGGCGGACCGCTTCCTCGAAGATCCCAAGGTGCTCGTCGGCGAGACCTTCAAGTTCCTCGTCACCGAGGTCCGCGACGGCGGCAAGAGCGTCGTCCTGTCGCGCAAGGCGTTCCTCAAGCGCGAGGCGGCCGAGGGGCGTCTCGGCGACGGCGGGGACGGCGAAGGCAAGGGGGATGCGGGCGCAGCCGCCGGGAAGGGCGGCAAAGCGGCGGCTCCGAAGGGGCCCGAGGTCGCCATCGTCCTCGGCAGCGTCGTCAGGGGGACCGTCGACCGCATCGAGAGCTATGGTGTGTTCCTCCAGGTCGAAGGCACCCGCGGTCGCGAAGGGCGCGGCCTGGTTCCCGCCGCGGAGCTCGGCGTCCCGCGCGGGACGGATCTGCGCAAGAAGTTTCCGCAGGGGACCGTGCTCACCGCCAAGGTGCTCGACGTGGGCGAAGGGAAGCTGCGCCTGTCGGTGCGCGGCGCCCAGGCCGCCGAGGAGCAGGCCGATCTCGACAGCGCGCGCGCGGCGCTCGCCAAGAGCGGCGCGGCCGGGGGGAACTCGTTCGGCACCTTTGCCGACCTGCTCACCAAGAAGAAGTGACGCCGTCGAGCGTCGCGGAAATGGGGCGCGTCGGCTCGGCCACGGCTCGCGCGGCGAGATCGAGGTAGGCGTCGCGCGACACGTCCACGCAGCCGAGCGACTCGAGGTGCGGGTTCATCACCTGCACGTCGAATACCTGGAAGCCGGCGTTGTACAGGCGGGTCGCCAGGTGCGCGAAGGCCACCTTCGAGGCGTCGGTCTTGGTGTGGAACATCGACTCGCCGGCGAAGAGCGCCCCCACGGCGATGCCGTAGATCCCGCCGACCAGCTCCTCCCCCTCGTACACCTCGACGCTGTGCGCCCACCCGAGCTCGTGCATCTGCACGTAGCCGGTGACCAGGCTCGGGAGGATCCAGGTCCCCTCCGGCCGGTTCGCCCCGCAGGCGACCATGGTGCCGCGAAAATCGTGGTCCACCCGCACGGTCCAGGGTGACTTGCGCAGGGTGCGGCGCAGGCTGCGCGAGAACTCCGGCGCGTGGTCGAGGGGGAAGATCGCCCGCGGGTCCATCGAGCACCAGGCGACGACGCGGCGCGACTGCGGCCAGGGGAAGATCCCCCGCCGGTAGGCCGAGAGCAGCGTCCCTGGACGGAAATCCGCGCCGATCGCCACCACCGGATCACCGGGCGCGAGCTTGCGCGGATCGGGAAAGCGAACCTCGGTCGGCGCCGGTTCGAGGGGGGGGAAGCGCACGGCCACGATCGCGAAGCTTAGAACATCGCTTAGCGCAATTCCCGCAGGCGCTGAACGCGCCAGCGAGAATCCTGCACTACCTTTCTCGTGGGTCGCTCTAGAGTTGCGCGGAGCGATGCCGACCGTCTCCCTCTCAAGATTTTTCCGCCCGATGACCTTTCTCGCGGGCGCCCTCGCCCTGCTCGCTGCCGGGTGTGGTGGCCACAGCGCGCCGCCGCCGAAGGAGCCCGATGCCCCGCCGGAGGAGGGGAGGGTCGGCGTCCACGCGATGATCGCCTTCGGACCGAACACCGAGGGGGGGATCTACCTGGCGGGCTACCCCAGCTACCTGCAGCCCAACGATCTGCAGTTCGTGATGAAGGCGCACGTCTCGCCCATCCCGCCGGACTACGTGCCCAAGAAGATGAACGACGGCCTCTACACCATGGAGCCGGACACCTTCTCGCTCGACCGGCTCATCAGCGGCCAGGTGCTGACCTTCCAGGGGAACCTGTACATCGGGAACTACCAGGAGCGCACCAAGCAGCTGGCCCACGGCATGCGCGTCGACGTCGACTCGATGATCTTCCCGCCGCGCCCCCTCGACCCGGCCGCGCCGCACACGCCGGAGGCGACCTACATCGCCTTCGGCCGCATCGGCGCGCTGTACATGGTTCACGTCATCACCGGCTCGCCCGACTTCGATCAGGTCCTCTACGGCCACGTGGTCGGCGGCCTGGACGACATCGCCCTCGCCCGTGGCGCCACCCTGGTGAACAAGGGAAAGCGCAACGACGTCACCGAGCGTCTGCGCACCCACGACAAGGTCGACCTGACGACGCTGGACGGCAAGACCGTGCAGGTCGAGATCGAGAAGGAGCTGGCCTGCGAAACCGGAGACAGCTTCAACCAGCGCTGTCCTCGCTAATGGTGTGGGAGCTAGCCGCTCCCCTCGAAACCTCGCGGTATTGAGCCTCGACCCTACCTTGCGGCGGGCATGCTTCCGCTGGGCGGCGGGAAGCTGCCCGAGCGTTCGCCCAGCGCGCGGCGCACCAAGGTGACCACGTCCTTGAGGTTCACCGGCTTGACGAGGAAGCCGTCGGCGCCGAGCGCGGAGAGGCGCTTCCACTCCTCCGGCCCGCCCGACGCGGTGACCACGATGATGGGCATGGCGTTGGCGGACGCGCTCGCGCGCAGGCGGGCCGTCAGCTCCATGCCGTCGACGCCGGGCATGCGCAGGTCGAGGATGGCGACCGACGGCGCCCCTTCTGGAAGGCGGCGAAGGCCGAGGCGCCGTCGCCGTAACACTCCACCTGCGCGTAGGGGAACTCGTGCTGCAGCATGAGGGCGAGCGCGTCGCGGAAGTCGCCGTCGTCCTCCGCCACCATGATGCGCACCGGCTCGAGGCTGCGGTTGCGCGCGTTCACCAGATCGCGGCGGAAGGCCTCGGCGCTCGGTGTGCGCTCGGCCGGATCCTTGGTGAGCGCGCGCAGGATGACCTGATCGAAGCCCTCGTGCAGATCCGCGCGCAGCTTGCTCGGCGGGGTGGGCGTCGTGGTCGCGTGCTTCATCATCAGCGCGAGCAGGGTGGGCGCCTCGAAGGGGGGCTTGCCGGTGAACAGCTCGTAGGCGACGCAGGCGAGCGAGTACACGTCGGCGCGGTTCTTCTGATCCGGCGGCAGCTCGGTCTGCAGGGCGATCTCCGGCGCCATGTACGCCGGCGTCCCCACGATGTCCTTCGCCGCCGAGGGGGCCGCGTGGAGCACGTTGGCGAGCCCGAGGTCGGCGACGCGCACCCGCAGCTTGCCGTCGAGGAGGAGGTTCGACGGCTTGATGTCGCGGTGGACCGTGTGCGCTTGATGGATGGCGGTCACGCCGTGGCACGCCTGGTCGAGGATGGAGAGCGCCGCGTCCATGTCCGGCAGCGGCGCGAGCTTCTGCCCGTCGACGGGGAAGGCGGAGAGCGGCTGCCGGGTGAGCCAGCCCTCGAGGCTCTCGCCGTCGACGTACTCCATGACGAAGTAGGGGGCGCCGCCGAACTCGCCGAAGGCGTGGATCTGCAGGACGTTCGGGTGGGTGATGCGGGCCATCGCCCGCGCCTCGTCGAGGAAGCGCTCGCGCAGCTCGACGCTGTCGAGCAGCTCGGGGCGAACCAGCTTGATGGCGACGTGCCGCTCGAGGAGCTCGTCGCGCGCGAGGACGACCACGCCCATGGCCCCTTCGCCGAGACGTGAGACGACGCGATAGACGCCGTCGATCAGCGTTCCCGCTTCCGGAGCAGCCCGATCCACCGGACAGATGTACCACGGGGTTCGGACGTCGTCCGGGCCTGCTCCGCTAGCGCCAATCACTTTCTTGCGGATGCGGGTATCGCTCCCGAGAGGCCGGGCGTCGTGACCGTGTGGGCTCCGCTCCAGGCGAGCGACCACGCCATCGTGTACCGGGCGTTCACCTCGATGCGCGGGCAGAACCGCACGCCGCCGTCTCCGTACGCCGCCGCATAGCGGAACGCGTCGATGCCGAAGGGGCCGAAGTAGCCGATGGCGGCGAGCCTCGCGCCCGTGCGCACCGCCTCGTTTCGCAGCGTGTGCAGCTCGGCCGGGACCAGGTCGTGGCCGACGGTCGAGCGGAGCCAGCGCCCCTCGTCATCGCACATCTGCACGGTGGGAGCTGACAGGTGGACGTGGCCGCCTGGCTCGACGAAGCCGTGGAGTGCGTAGTCTCCGACGCGGACCATCCAGGGGGTGACGTCGAGCCCTCCGCGGGAGAGCGACGCGCGGACCCAGCTGGCAGCGGCGTCGAGCTCGGCCTCGCGCGCGTCGTCGCGCAGGCGGAGGCGCCCGCGGCCAGCGAAGGCGAAGGGGCGCTTGAGCACCCAGATGCCGGTCGGGCTCCCCTTGCCGAGGTGCGCCCGCAAGCGCGCCTCGTCGGTGAAGAAGCCGGATGATGGAAGCGTCGGCCCGAGCTCGGCGGAGAAGCCGCGGTGGTTGGCGCGACGGAGCACCTCGAGCGGCGGCGCCTCGGGGACCACCGCACCCGCCTGGCCGAGCCGACGGAGCGCGGCGGGCGTCGGGCACCAGGCGTGACCCACGGTTCCGGCGGGCACCTGGACATCGCCCCCTTCGGGGCGCGTCTGCGGCAAGACGAGATCGCCCTTCGTCAGCGAGACGACCAGCGCCGCCAGCGTCTCCATGCGCGCCCGGGCGCCCGCGCTCGCGGTGTGTCCGCTCCCGCGATCGAGCTCGTCCTCCGCGTCGAAGTTGAGCAGCCAGACGCGCGGCGCGCTCCCCAGATCAGGCCGGCTCAACACGCGTCTCCATGGTCCATCCGCGCAGCCGCTCGAGGAAGTCGCCGCTGAAGCCGGCGCGCAGGCGGGCCTGGTCGTCGAGCGCGTTGCCGCGCATGGTCACCGGCGAGAGCGGCGGCGGCAGATGTGCGCGCCAACCGTCGAAGTCGCGCGCCCCGGTCCAGCGCTCGAACCAGTGAAGCGCGAAGCGCACGTGAGGGACCTCCTCCTCGCCGACCACCTCGAGCCGCCGCGCTCCATCCTCGTCGCCGTGCTCGCGAAAGAGCGCGGCGTAGCGCGCGGTGTGATCGAGATTCCCCCCCTCGAACCCCATCCCCATCACCGCGCAGAAGTGCGCCGCGGTCTGCGCCCGTGGCACCCGCTCCCAGAACCAGTCGCGCACCGGATGATCGCCGAAGCACAGCCCGACCTTACGGACCACGTCGGCCTCGAGATAAGCGGCCAGGTGGCGCAGCTCGTCGTCGAGGATCCCCAGCAGCCCGAGCCGGAACGCGCGCGGCGTCTCGGGGAAGGCGAGGAGCGCCCAGGCCATGAGCTCGGCCGCTTGCAGCTCGTGATGGGCGAAGGTGTGGAAGAGCGCCGCGCGCTTCTCCGGATGAGCGAGCGCCCCTCGCCGCGGCATCTTCTCCGCGCGCGCCACCACCTTCAGCTCCGGCGGCCGGCCGGGACCATCGAGCCGTCGCGAGGGCACCGGCTCGCTGTCTCCGCGGAAGATCGCGGGGCGCGGGCCGGGCGCGAGCTTCGCCGGGAGGTCGGTCGCGCAAACGAAACGCTCCGCCCAGTCTTCGATTGTGTCGGCCATCGCGCAGCGAAGAGTAGCGCGCTAGCTTGCGCGCCCATGTCCTCTTCCGCGCCCCCCGCGCCTCGTTCCGCCCTGGCTCGCTTCGGAAGCTTCGCCGCCGTCTCGCTGGCCATCGCCTTCACGTACACGGCGCTCGCGGCCCCGGTGGCCGGCTGTAACTACCTGGACGGCGGGGACGACGACTCCGACGCCGCCTCCACCTGCAACGGCGCCACCTGCACGAGCAGCCAGTTCTGTCTGTACCGCGCCTGCACCGCGGCCGAGTCGTGCCTCTCCTCGACCGAATCCAGCTGCCCGACGGGCTACGTCTCCGCCGATTGCAACGGCGAGCCCGGGTGCATGAACGAGGACTGCGCGCCGGTGGCCGTCGGTTGCACGACGTACCCCGCCGCCTGCGGCAGCGACATCACCTGTGCCTGCGCGAGCGTCTGCGGCGGAGCCTCGTTGTGCGCGAGCGCCAGCGCCGGCGTCGTCACCTGCTCCGCCAGCTCCTGACCGTCACTCGACGACCACCCGGTCCCCCGCGCCGCGCCCGAAGGTCTCCGGCGCGTACATCTCCTCCGCCTTGGGCGGCGGCGCGATGAAGGTGCCCGGCGTCGTCGCCCGCGCGACGTAGCTGTAGTCGTAGACGCCCGCCGGCAGGAAGCTGGCGAAGGCCTCGGCCCGCTCGTCGCGCAGGTTCTGGTGCTCGTACCAGGTCCACTTCCAGAACCACGCGCCGAAGTGGACGCCGCGCGCCTTCGGATCTTCGGCGGCCGGCGCGCTCACCGCCAGCGCGGTGTTCACCGCCTCGAGACCGGCGGGCAGCGGATCGACCAGCGCCACGTGCGCGCGCTCGGCCGGCGCGGCCATCGTCACGCGAATGCGCACCTGCGCGCCGCGCTTGATGTGCCAGGTGCCGTCCACGTCCTTGCGCACGTCGGCCGGATCGTCGACCGGCTCGTAGGTGCGCGACACCGAGAAGCCGCGCTCGAGCGGCGGCACCGTCAGGCTGGCCGGCGCGTACTTCATGCCGACCCGGTAATAGAGCCGCCCCGGGCCGGTCTTGGCCAGGGTGAGGTCGCCGTTCTTCAGCGCGGCGAACTGCTCGAGCGGCACGTCGATCTCGCTCCGCTCGGTGGTGTGCCCCTTGAAGGCGTGCTCGCCGGCAAAGCCGTCGCCGAGCCAGGCGCGCGCCACGAAGTCCGGCGTCTGCTTCTCGTAGGTGGTGAAGTAGCGATCGAGCGCGAGGAGCACGAAGGCGTCCTCGTTGGTGTTCGCCCAGTGCCCCGCCTTGCGCGAGCCGAGCAACCCGGTCACCAGCTTGGGAATGAGGTCGCTCTTCGGCTGATCGCCGATCATCGCCTCGAGGAGCACGCCGTCGGCGCGCCGGTCCGAGTGCAGGAGCACGGTGTCGCCGTCGCCGTAGTCGGTGACGAAGTGGGCCGCGCCAGCCGTCTCGGTCGCCCGGTTGGCGAGCACGCGGTGGATGTCGGCGAGCACCGCCTGCGACGCCGGATCGCCCGAGAGCACCGGGATCAACCAGCCGAGCGGCTCGAGCGCGATCTTGTTCGCACCGCCGGACGCGGCCAGCACCTGCCGCGCCTCCGCCGGCTTCACCTGCCCGAGCCGCCCGCGCACGTACAGCGCGTAGGACTCGAGCGCGTGCCGCGTCTCCGGTCCGTACCAGGACGGGATGTGCGAATCGATCGCCGCCAGGTACCCGAGCGCGCGCGCGATCGTCTCCGGCGGCACGTCGAACCCCTTCTCCTTGGCGCGAGCGAGCGCGTGGGTCACGTGGATGCTCACGTACGGGTCCTCGTCGGTGCGGATCCAGTACCCCCAGCCGCCGTCGCCGCGCTGGTGCGACTTGAGCCGCGCGACGTCCTTGCCGACGGTGTCGACCAGCTCCGCCTCGCTCGGCATGCCCGGCACCTGGAAGGCGGTGAGCACGTCGCGCAGCGCGGCTACGCCCATGATGCGCGAGGAGATCTGCTCGTCGCACTCGTAGGGATAGCGGACGAGATAGAGGAACGCGTCGGTGAGCGCCTGCAGCGCGGTCGACGAGGTGGTGATCTCCACGTCCCCGAAGCTCTTCACTGCGTCGCCTGGCATCTTCACCGGCTGCGCCACGGTGGCGCTGTCGCCGTCCACCACGCCGTACGTCGCGAAGGCCTCGGTCGTTGCCGGCGTCCACACCGGCAGCGTCGTCTCGTTGGCGTCGGCGTAGCGGCCGGACACCGCCGCGATCTGGAAGCGCGCCTTGCCAGGCTTGGCGGCGGCGGCGGCGAGGCGCACCTCGACTCGGTCGTTCGCCGGCACGGTCACCCGCTTGCCGCCGGAGCCGTCGAGCGTCGCGGTGTCGGCGCGCGCGGCCATGTCCACCGTCATCGGGGTGTCGGTCTGGTTCTGCAGCACCACCGGCAGATCGAAGCGGTCGCCGAAGTTGAGGAAGCGCGGCGCCGAGGGACGGACCATCAGCGGAAGGCGCGCGGTGATCGTCGACTCGCCCGAGCCGAAGGAGCGCGGACCGGCCGCGACCACCGCCATCACCCGGTAGCGCGTGAGGCTGTCCGGCAGCTTCACCGGCACGTGCGCTTGCCCGTCGGCCCCGGTCACCACGTGCGGCAAGAAGGCGGCGAGCGCGGAGAAGTCAGTGCGCAGGCGCACCTTCGTCTCCTCGGCCTCCTTCTTCTTCTCGGGCTCGGGGTTCGCGACCCCGTCCATGTCCGGCTTGGCCGCGGAACGCGTCACCGGGGCCATCATCGACGGAGACGGAGATGCAGCCGGAGGCGCCGGCGGCATCGGCCCGCCGGGAGCGCTCTTGTACATCCGGCCGCCGAGAGCATCGCCTCCGCCTCCCCTGCCGCTCCCCATCGCTCCGAGCCCGCCGCCCTTCTGCACCTTGTCGCTGTCCATCAGGTCGAGCACGGTGCGCAGCTCCTCGTCGCTCGCGTCGCCGTTGCGCGCTCCGTAGAAGTAGCTCGCCGCGTCCGGCAGCTTCATCCCCGAGAGCGCGAGGATCGCCTCGTCGACCACCACCAGCGACAGCTCCGCTCCCGGCGCCGGTGCCCCCTTCGCCGTCGTCACCTTCACGTCGACGGTGGTAGCTCCGGCTGGCTCGATGCGCGCCTCGCGCGGCGTGACGGCGACCGTCAGGTTGCGCCCCTCCGCCGAGACCTTGAGCAGCTTGGTCCCGCGCGCCGCCGCCGGTCGGGGCGTGCTCTTCGGATCCGGCGTGCCGTTCTCGCTCGTGCGCACGCTCTTGCCCACGACGTCGATCCCCAGCTCCGCGCCGGGCACCAGGTCGTCGGTCAGCGGGATGCGCACCGTCGCCGCCGACCCCTTGAACGTCGTGCGCAGCGCCGAGACCACCCCCTGGCGGCGGACCGTCACCAGCGCCTCCCCGTCGGGGAACGGCGCCACCAGGAGCACCTCGGCCGTCTGCCCCGGCTGGTACTCGTCCTTGTCCGGGATGATCTGGATCACCTCGGTGTCGAGGGTGCGCCGGCGCGGCATGCGGTCGCCCCATGCCCACACCGTCATGCGCGACTGCGCGCGCCGCCCGAGGGCGTCCTTGGTGATCGCGCTGAGGCGAAATTCGCCGCCATCGGCGCTGGTCTTGAGCGCGCAGTGCACCACGTCGGCGGTGGACGTCACCTGGCAGCGGTCGACGACCGTCACGGTCGGCTTCTGCGGCCCATGCCAGAAGCCGTTCCCGTCCTCGTAGGTCACGCGCGACAGCTCGACGTCGATCGGGCGATCGATCATCGACTTGCCATCTTGATCGGTGACGACGAGATCGAGCGGCACGGTGTCGCCTGCGCGCACGAAGCCGCGCGCCAGGTGAAGGCCGACGAAGGCGTCGGAGGGCCGCACCACCAGCTGCGTCCGCGCGTTCCACTGCTGCTGGTTCACGTCGGTCACCGACGCCGAGAACGAGAGCCCCATGGGGAAGGCCGAGGCGAGCGCGTCGAAGTCCACGCGCAGGGCGTGCTTGCCGTCGGAGCGCGTCTTGGCGTCCCAGGTCGCGCTGGTGCGGCTGGCCTTGGCGTTGCTGTCGTCCGTCTCGTCGTCTTCGTTGCCGGCGCCGCCGCCGCTCGCTTCGAGCACGTCGACGTCGTCGAAGGTGCCGTTGCCGAAGGTGTACTCCGGCCGATTCGGCGGCGTCAGGTGAGCGACCGAGCGGTTCACCGTCCAGTGGACCGGCGCGTCCGGCAACCCGCCGCCGGCGTAGTAGGTCGCCGCCACCGTCACGTCGGCGTGCTCGCCGACCACGTGCCCCTTTCCGGCGCCGCCTGGTCCGTCCGCCACGCTGGCGTTCACCTCGAACTCCGGCCGACGGAACTCCTGCACCGCGAAGCCGTGGCTGAACGACGCGCCTCCGAGATCGCTGGCCCCATCGAGCTCGAAGCTCACCCGCGCCGTGCCGAGGTTCACCGTGTCGGCCAGGTGGAACCCGAGGTCGAACTGCCCCTGCTCGTCGAGCGTGCCGGTCCCCTTGCTGATCTCCGCGTTGCGCGCGTCGACCGCGCTCCAGTGGAAGCTGCGCATGCTCGCCGGCAACATGTCCACGTCGCCCCCCTTGCTCATGCCGCTCTTGCGGACGAAGCCCTTCAGCTTCACGTCCTCCTTCGGCTTGTACGTGCCCCGATCGTCGAAGACGAGCCAGCGCACCTGGTCGACGATCTTCCGCCGCACCAGCGCGTCGGTCGACCCGTAGCTGCGCAGGTGCGAGTAGACCGACCAGGTCTGCGCCAGCAGCGCCACGTCGTCCCCGCGATGCGCCACGACCAGCGGCGAGCCGGTGTCGCCGAGCGGAAGCTTCACCAGGCCGTCGCCACCGCTGGTGCCGCGCGCCGCGCCGGGGATCTCGAGGTCGACTCCGGACAGCGGAGCGCCGCTGGCGAGATCGCTCACGTAGCCATAGAGGTCGGTCGGATCGAGGACCGTGGTGAGCCCCATCTTCGTCACCTGCACCCAGGTGCAGATCGGCTCGCGCTCCCAGCGGTTCACAGGCGGCGGAGAGGCGTCGACGACCACCACCAGCTGGCCGACGCCGTTCTTCAGCGCGGCCGACAGGTCGACCTCCGTGTCGACCATCTCGTCGGGGCTCTTCGGCGGCGTGAGCAGCTTGTCGATCACCAGGCGCCCCGGAGGCGACCCGGCGTGGCCGTCGTTGTGGCGCGTGTTGAGGTACTCCTGGAAGGGTCCGAAGTCGGCCGGCGTGACCGCGTACACGCGCGCCGAGAGCCTCTTCTCGTTCACCGTCTGCACGGTGAGCTTCCCGCTGGCCGCCGGGTCGAGCACCTCCATCGTGCGTCCGGTCGCGTAGATCGCCGGATCGGCCGGGCCGATGTCGAAGCTGAAGGTCCTCTTCCCCGTGAGCGTCTGCCCGAAGGTGTCGGGCACCGTGTCGTCGAAGGACACCGTGTAGCGCGTGTGCCCCTTGAGGAACCCGCCGATGGAGAACGAGTCGCCGTACATGTTGGTCGACAGCCCGCGGATCTCGGGCGAGATGTGGACCATCGACTTGGTGAGCTTCCCCTTGTCGAGCGGGTTGGAGAAGGTGAAGTCGAGCGAGTCGCTCGGCCGGCACTTGTCCGGCTCCGAGCTGCACCGCGCCTGCGAGACGGTCATCGCGCCGTAGGTGGCGAAGTTGAACGACTGCGCGGCCTTCGTGGTGCGCGGCCCCTCGGCCGACGGCGTCCCCGGTCCGACCTGCACGTCGATGCTGGTGGCGGGCGGCAGCAGCTCGCTCGCCCGGAACGCCAGCCAGCGCCCCGCGTCCGCCTTCTCCACCAGGTGCTGCACCTCGGGATCGCTCTCGATCTCCTTCGGCGTCGCCATCCGCACCTCCAGCGACTTGCTCGCAGCCAGCAGGTGCACCGTCCGGAGCACCGCGGCGGGATCGATCGCCTGGTCGAAGGCGACGAAGACGACCTCGTCACGCCGGGTGGGCCCCGATTCGGGGTACCTGGTGGTCAGGCTCGGGGGCGGCGTCTGGAAGGTCCAGTGCGACGCCGTGGCCAGCGCGCCTCCACTGAGACTCTTCGCCCCGGCGGGGATGTCGACCGAGAAGGTGGTCGCCATCGGGAAGCGCTTCTCCGGCTTGAAGAGCGCGTTCTGCGTGCCGACCCACTGCCAGGTCCCCTTCGGCTGCGGCGAGACGCTGACCGGCGGCGGATACTTGGCGAGCTCGGTGAGCGAGGTCACCGGCACCATCGGCTGGGAGAAGGTCACCGTCAGCTCCGGCGCCAGCTCGACGTCCCCCTCGGGCGCGTGGCGGAGCACCTCGAGCGGGCCGGTCGCCGCGGCGGGCGGAGCGTTGCTCGACGGGGGAGGGGGGAACGGTTCGAGGACGGTCTTTCCCGCCCGCGGCGCCGGCAGGCTCCCCGGCCGGAGGGCGAAGCTCTTCACTTGCTCCGGATCCGGCGTCAGCGGCGGGAGCTTGCCCAGCACCTTGGCGGCTTCGGCGGCGGTCAGCGGCTGCCCGGCGACCACGGCGGCGGCGGTCCGGTCCTCGTCCTTGCCGGCGGCGTCGCTCAGCCGGAAGCCGAGCCCGGACTTGCTCATGGCGAAGCTGCCCGCGGGGGATCCGGCCTCCGGAGCGGCGGGCGGCGGGGTGACGACGTTGCCCGGGCAACCGCTGGCGAGGGCGAGGAGCAACCCGACCCCCAGCAAGCGTCGGCCTACGGGGGCGAGAGCGAACGTGTGCGTACCCATGCTTCTTTGGTACGTGCAGAGGCATCCTGAGCGTTTCGAAATCATGCCGCCCCGCTCTTCGAGGTGCCTTCCGACCTCCCGGAGCGCCGATTTCCGCTGCATGCATTTCCGCCGCCACCACAAATCCATTACCCTGCGGCACGTGCTGCGCAGGATGACCGCCGTTTCGCTCGCGGGAGATCCGTGAGCACGCCGCGATCCTTGCCCGCGAAGCTGGGCCGCTACGACGTCGGCGCCAAGATCGGTGGCGGCGGGATGGCGACCATCTACCTCGGCCGCCACCGCGACCCGCAGGGGCACGAGTCGCTCGCCGCGCTCAAGGTCATCAAGGACGAGCTCGCGGAGACCGACATCTACCGCGACATGTTCTTCGACGAGGCGAAGATCTTGAGCCGCCTGTCGCACGCCAACGTGATCCACACGCTGGAGTACGGCGTCGAGGGGGACAACCGCTTCATCGCCATGGAGCTGCTCCTCGGGCGCTCGCTCATGGACGTGTGGGATCTGCTGGCCGAGCGCGGCGAGAGCATCCCCATCGAGCTGGGCGCCTGGATCTGCGCCCGCATCGCCGCCGGCCTGCACGCCGCCCACGAGCTGCGCGCCGACGACGGTACCTCGCTCGACGTCATCCACCGCGACGTCAACCCGAGCAACGTGTTCCTCACCTACGACGGCGTGGTGAAGCTCATCGACTTCGGCCTGGCCAAGAGCGTCGGCCGGCGCACCAAGAGCAAGAGCGGGATCGTGAAGGGGAAGGTCCCGTACCTCTCGCCCGAGCAGATCACCGAGTCGGTGCTCGACCGGCGCACCGACCTCTACGCGCTGGGGACGACCTTGTGGGAGGTCGCCACGATGAACCGCCTCTTCAAGCGGGAGAACGACGTCGCCACCCTGCAGGCCATCAAGGACGCGGTGGTCCCGGATGTACGTTTGATCAACCCGGCCTTCCCCGGCGACCTGTGGAAGGTGATCGAGAAGGCGCTGCAGCGCGATCGCGACCAGCGCTACTCGACGGCCGAGGAGATCCGGAAGGACATCGACGACTACCTGGCGGCGCACGCGCCGGAGACCGGGCCGGCGACGCTGGCGGCCTTCCTCGACCAGCACTTCTCCGGCGACCGCCGCGAGCAGATCGAGTGGGTCGCCGCGGCCAGCCTCGCCGGGCACCGTCGCCCGCAGTACACCATGCCTCCGCCGACCGCCCTGCCGGAGGTGCCGCTCAAGGTGATCGTCAACGCGCCGCACCTGGTGACCTCCCGGCCACCGCCGCTCCCCGCGGGCGCCAGCGGTGGGGGCGGCTCGTCCCGGCCGCCTCCGGTCACCGCCGCGACCACCAACCGGAACTCGCCGCGCGCCACCCGCACTCGCTCGTCGCGCAAGAAGCGGGAACGCAGCCGCGCCTCGTCGCCTCCGCCGCCGCCCGACTCGACGCAGATGCCGACGGCGATCACCTCGCGCGCATCGATCACCCCGGGGGTGACCCGCTCCTCGACGCCTCCGCCGGTGGCGGCGGCCACGGTGTCGCGCCCGTCCACACCGTCCCCCGCGATGACCACGCGCTCGTCCCACCCGACGAAGCGCTCGAGCACCCCGCCGCCGCGTTGGTCCGACGCCCCCCCGGCGTTGCCGGTGAAGCGTCAGTCCTCGGCGATGGTGGCGACCATCCTCTTGATCGCCGTCCTCTGCGCGGTGGGCTTCTACACCTTCTTCCGCTGACGCTTACTTCGTGGGCGCGACCGGCGGATCTCCCGGGGTGCGCCAGCGGAAGCCGTCCTGGCCGATGAGCGCGTTGGCCGCGGTCGGCCCCCAGCTGCCCGCCGGGTAGGTCGGCAGCGGCGAGGGGTCCTTCTCCATGAAGTCGAGCAGCGGATCGATCAGCTTCCACGCCGCCTCGACCTCGTCGGTGCGGGTGAAGAGCGTGGCGTCACCGATCATCACGTCGAGCAGCAGCGTCTCGTAGGCCGGATAGGTGTCGGTCCCGAACACGCTCGAGTACGAGAAGCTCATGTCCACCGGCGTCACCTCGATGCCGGGGGTGAGGGCCAGCGCCGCGCCCGGCACCTTCACCTCGAAGCTGAGCGACACGCCGTCGTTCGGCTGCAGGCGCATGACCAGCACGTTGGGCTCGAGCACCTCGTTGGGGCACGGCTCGTACATCAGCTTCTGCGGCGCCTTGAAGTGGATGGCGATCTCCGACACCCGCCGCGCCATGCGCTTGCCCGAGCGGACGTAGAAGGGGACACCGCGCCAGCGATCGGTGTCGATCTCGAGGCGCAGCGCCGCGAACGTCGGCGTGCGCGAGTCCGGCTTCACCCCCGGCTCCTCGCGGTAGCCGACGTACTTGCCTCCATCGATCTCGCCGGCCGCGTACTGCCCGCGTACGGCGGTGGTGTGCCCGTCGACGACGATCGGCTTGATCGCCTTGAGCACCTTCACCTTCTCGTCGCGCACGTGGTCGGCGCTCGCCGTCTGCGGCGGCTCCATCGCCGTCAGCGCCACCAGCTGCAAGAGGTGGTTCTGGAACATGTCGCGGATGACGCCGGAGGTCTCGTAGTACCCGCCGCGCCCCTCGAGGCCGACCTTCTCCGCGGCGCTGATCTCCACGTGGGAGATGAACTGCTTGCTCCACAGCGCCTCGAAGATGGCGTTGGCCGAGCGGAGCACGAGGACGTTCTGCACCGTCTCCTTTCCGACGTAGTGGTCGATTCGATAGACCTGGCTCTCGTCGAAGGCGTCGAGCACCGTCTTGCCCAGAGCCTGCGCGCTCGCGAGGTCCCGACCGAACGGCTTCTCCACCACCACCCGCACCCACGGCCGCGCCTTCTTGGCGTCCTGCCGCGGCGCCAGGCCGCTGGCCTTCAGGCTGTGGCAGATGTCGTGGAAGATCGGCGGCGGCACGGCGAGATAGAAGAGCCGGTTGCGCTTCCGCTCCGGCAGCTGCGCCTCGAACTCGGTGAGCCGCTTCTCGAGGCCGTCGTACGTCTTCACGTCGGTGAGGTTGGCCCCCTGCCAGTAGAGGTGCGGCTCGAAGCCGGCCCACAGCTCGGCGTCGAACTTCACCTCCTCGCTCTTCTCCGCCGCCTCGCGCGCCATCGTGCGGTAGGTGGCGTCGTCGAGCTTCTCGATCCCCACGCCCACCACGCGGAAGCTCTCGTCGAGCAGCTTCTTCTTGAACAGGTCGAAGATCGCCGGCAGCAGCTTGCGCCGTGACAGATCGCCGGCCCCGCCGAAGATGACGATGGTGCAGGGCTCGCCGTGCATCATGGACTGCGGCGCGATCGACGCCGGGGGGAAGCTGGTGCGGGTGGTGATGCCGTTCTCGTTCATGAGGAGAGGCATCGTAAGGCAACCGGGGGCGAGCGGGGGCCTCACCTTGGTATAGGCGCGTCGGGGCGACCGTAAGTGAACGGACGGGCTGGAGAACAGGCTATGGTGCACCGGCTCATGGCCGAGAAGTACGCCCGCCTGAACGCCACCGACCGCCTCCCTCCGATCCGCGTGCGCGGGTTGCACATCGGCCTCTTCGACGACGCCTACCATCGCGTCCTCATCTGCTCGTGGAAGGCCTTCTTTGCCGGCGCCACGTTGATCTTCCTC
>JAMFST010000212.1 GCA_026225435.1 Labilithrix luteola | reverse complement strand
GACGGCAAGGCCCATGGCCCTTTCATCCGTCTCGTACGTCGGCTTGATCAGCGTTCGCGTTGCCACGCTATTTAACCACGAGAGGGTCCGTGATCATTCCAAGCTTGTCGACGCCTGCGGCGCGAGCGGCCGCCATCACGCGGAGCACCGCGCCGTACTTCACGTTCTCGTCGGCCTGGACGTAGAGCTCCTTGTCGGCCTGGAGGCGCGAGTTGGTCTTCATCTTGGTCTCGAGGTCGCCGGTGATCTCGTCCTTGCCGAGGTAGACGTGCTCGTCGGAGGTGACGATGACCAGCAGCTTCGACTCGTCCGTCTGCATCGGCGCGCTCTTCACCTTGGGCAGGTCGACGTGGACGCCGGTGGTGAGGAGCGGAGCGGTGACCATGAAGATGACGAGGAGCACGAGCATGACGTCGATGAGCGGCGTCACGTTGATCTCGTTCATCCCGGAGAGACCGCCTCCGCGGCGGCTCCCCCCTCCTCCTCCCATCGCCACGACTACCGCCCCCCGAGGCGGGCGCGCGCGGCGACGTCGAGGGCGAAGCCTTCCATCACCTCGGCGAGCTCGTGCACGCGGCGGGCGAAGTAGTTGTAGGCCATGACGGCCGGGATGGCGGCGACCAGGCCGATGGCCGTGGCGATGAGCGCCTCGGCGATCTTCGGGGCGACGACCGGGAGGTTGGCGCTCTGCTGGTTTCCGATGCTGAGGAAGGCGTCCATGATTCCGTAGACCGTCCCGAACAGCCCGATGAACGGCGAGGTCGAGCCGATCGTTCCCAGCAAGGCCATCCAGGATTCGAGGTGGGTCACCTCCTGAGACGCGGCACGACGGGTAACGCTCTCCACGTGGGTCGCCTGCGCGTCGGTGAGCGGCGAGCGCTCCCCCTTGTTCATGCGGACCATCTCGTCGTAGCCGACGGCGAAGATGCGGGCGTACGGCGAGCCGCGAAACTGGGCGAGCTCGCGCGCCAGTGACTCGAGCGTGGTCGCCTTGTCGAAGGCGGCCAGGAAGGTCTTCGACTCGCCCCGGGCGCGGCGCAGGTGGAGCGTCTTGGCGCCGATGACCACCCAGCAGGCCATGCTGAAGAAAACCAGGATGACGAGGACCGCCTTCACCGGCGCCGACGCGTTGAGGACGAGCGCGACCGGGTCGAGCCGCGCCGGAGCGGGCGTGGCGCCGTCGGCCGGGGCGCTGGCCCCGGCCTGTGCCAGGCTGACGGCGATGTCGTCCCAGCGAGCGGACACGAGGGAAACGACGCTTTCCAGGCCGGCGTGGAGGGCACTAAGCATGGCCGCCCTTATGACCCGTGGTCCGATTCGATGTCAAAGGCCGCGTGAATCACGCGGCACGACCTCCCGAAGGTCGGATCAGGCCGCGTGGCCACGCAAAGGGGACCGGCTGAGCAGGGAGGCGTGCTACGAAGCGGCCGGCCCTTTCGAGGGCGACCGGCCATGACGCGCTCCCGCACCCAGCAGCTGAAGGTCTGGTTCCCTCGCATCGCGGCGTGCGTCGGGGCGCTCGGCGTCTGCGCCGCGTCCTGCCTCATGGCGACCGGCTCGGTGGCAACCCTCGACGGCTGCACCGACGACGACGCCGGGATCGCCCTCGACGACGTCAGCGGCATCGTCATCCACAGCGAGGCGCTGTTCGCGCCGGTCGGCTGCGGGACCGGCCCGTCCGAGGTCTACCGCTACGTGGGCGTCTCCGACTACCCGACCGACAGCGGCACGATCACCGACAACGACAACGCGCCG
>JAMFST010000211.1 GCA_026225435.1 Labilithrix luteola | reverse complement strand
GTCCGCCTCGTCAGGATGCGAGACGACCAACTCGACACTCGACCCCGCCGTCGCCAGCGCCTCGCGGACCTTCGTCAGGAGCGAGCCAGAGGTCACCACCAGCTTCGCGTCGCTGTGCTGCAGCATGTAGGCGAAGTCGCTCGCCGGCAGCAGCGTGTTCACCACCACCGGGACGACGCCGGCGTAGAGCGCGCCGAGGAAGGTGACCGGCAGGTCCGCCGTGTCGAGCATCACCACCAGGATTCGCTGCTCGCGCTGGATCCCCCGCTGCGCCAGCACCCCGGCGAACTGCCTGGTCTGCTCGCCGAGCTCGGCGTAGGTGGTGGTCCGGTGATCGTCGATGTAGGCTGGCTTGTCCGCCCGCGAGCCGTTTTCCGCGAGGATGTACGCGGCGAAGTTGAAGCGCTCAGGCGGAACGAAGCTCACGACAGCAGAATGAAAGTCGACCCGTTGCACGTCAAGCACTTTAGTGCATAGAGTACCGACCTCGGATGGATGACCTGAAGCATCATTCTCATGACGCGACGCCTCATCCGGATGCAGCGGCGTCCGTTGCCCCTGCCGGGCAGGGGGAGCGGGACCCGTTTCTGACGGCGCTCGGCGCCCGAGTTCGTCTCCTGCGCGCCCGCCGCGGCCTCACCCAGAAGGCGCTCGCGGAGGACGCCGGCATCTCCGTGCGTCACCTCGCCAACCTCGAGACCGGCATCGGCAACGGCAGCGTCCTCGTCCTCAAGCAGCTGGCGGCCGCGCTCAACACCTCGATCGCGGCCATCGTCGGCGACGAGACCGCGTCGTCGGCCGAGTGGCTCCTCCTGCGCGAGCTGCTCCACAACCGCTCCGACGACGCGCTCAAGCGGGCCCGCGTGGCGCTCGAGCACCTCTTCGCCGACGCCGAGCGCGATCCGCAGCGCGGCGGCCGCCTGGCGCTCATCGGCCTGCGCGGCGCGGGCAAGTCGACCCTGGGCCGCATGCTGGCCGACGACTTCGGCGTCCCCTTCGTCGAGCTCAATCGGGAGATCGAGAAGCTCGCCGGCTGCGCCCACTCGGAGATCCACGATCTCTACGGCGCCAACGCCTACCGTCGCTACGAGCTGCGCGCCCTCGAGGCGACGCTCGAAGCGCATCCCAAGGTGGTCATCGCCACCCCGGGAGGCCTCGTCTCCGAGGCGCAGACCTTCGCGCTCCTGCTCAAGCGCTGCTTCACGGTGTGGCTGCAAGCTTCGCCGGAGGAGCACATGAAGCGGGTGGTCGCGCAGGGGGACATGCGGCCGATGGCCGGGCGACGCGAGGCCATGGATGACCTGCGAAGCATCCTCGCCGGCCGCGCCGACCTCTACGCCAAGGCCGACCTCAGCTACGACACCGGCGGCAAGGCGCTGGGCGACGCGTTCTTCGAGCTACGCAATCGATTGCGGAAGCCGGCAGCCAGTGCAGCTACCCCGTGAGGTCATCGGCACCATAGTGCATCATAGTGCTTGACCGTCACTCTGACGGTACTAGAGTGCACTTCATGTCCGACCCGTCTGCCCCCTCAGCCATCTCCGCGTCCGCCGTCCGCGTCGATTACCGAACGAGCCCGTCGGCCTACAAGCACTGG
>JAMFST010000017.1 GCA_026225435.1 Labilithrix luteola | reverse complement strand
CCCCGGCGGGCGCGGCGGCCACCCCGGACGGGCCGATGGCGCTCATCAGCTGGACCGATGGGTCGGCGTCGCCACCGTCACTTCGGCTTCGGGCCGGCGAACGCGCGCATGAGCGACTGACCGTTCTCGGAGCGGGAGAGCTGCTCGCTCATGCCGCTCTCCAGCCGGTAGCCCTCGAGCACCGAGAGCATCTCCACCTGCGCGAGACACTGCTTCGCCAGCGCGATGGCCAGCGGATCCTTGCTGGCGATCTCCGCCGCGATCCCGCGCGCGTAGGGGAGCACCTCGGCGGCCGGCAACACCGCCTCGACCACCCTGCGCGCGAGCAGCTCGTCGGCGCCGATGCGGTGCCCGGTGAGGAGCATGCGGTTGGTCGTCGAGTGCCCGAAGAGCCGCATCGCGTGGCGCGCGCCGCCGAGAGCACCCACGTTGATCTCCGGCAACCCCATCACCGTGGTGTCGCTGGCGACGAGGATGTTGCACGACGCCGAGAGCCCGATGCCGGCGCCGAGCGCGATCCCGTTGATGGCGGCGATGAACGGCTTCTTGCTGCCGAGCAGCGCTTCGTACATCGAGACGCCGATGTCGAGCGGCCCCTCCCCGCCGGTCTCCAGCGCGGCGAGCTGCTCCTTCAGATCGGCGCCGGCGCAGAAGCACTTCCCGCGCCCGGTGAGGATGGCGACGCGTGCCTCGTCGTGGCTGTCGACCCAGCGGACCGCCTCGATCAGCTGGCGGATCATCGAGACGGACAGCGCGTTCACCGGCGCCCGGTTCAGCGTGATGGTGGCGATGCCTTCGCTGCACTCGAGCTCGATGTCGGCCATGAACCGACCAGCATAGTCACTGCGCTCGTCGGCGGGCGGCGAAGACGGGGGCGATCTTCCGCGGATCGTCGGTCATGATCGCGTCGGCGCCGACACCCAGGAGCCGCTCGGCGAGCGCCGGCTCGTTGACCGTCCAGTAGTGCACCTCGAGCCCGAGCGCGTGGCACTTGTCGACGACGGCGCGCGTCCCCAGGTCGATCCCGTAGATGCGGTACGGCAGCTGCGCCGCCGCGCCCCGCAGCGGGACGAAGCCATGCAGCACCCGCGGCAACGCCACCAGCCGCCACACCTCCGCCTGCGCGAGGCCGGTCTTCCCCGGGTACCCGAGCCGCCGCACCCGCCGCAGCGTGTCCACGTCGAAGCTCGCCACCAGCGTGCGCTCCTCCGCCTTCTCCCGCTTCAGCACCTCGAGCAGCCGCGGCACCATCTCCGGATGGCGCGACTTGGCGTCGACGTTGAAGCGCGCCTCCGGCAGCGCGCGCAGCACCTCCTCGAGGGTGGGAAACCGGTGCCCCTTCCCCGCGTGGATGCGCGCGCCGGTCGCGTCGATGAAGCCGTACCCCGCGTCCCACGACTGCACCTCCTCCAGCGTCGCGTCCGCGATCCGCCGCGCCACGCCGCACATGCGCATCCCGGTGGGATCGTGCGAGAGCACCACGTGCCCATCGCGCGTCAGGTGCGCATCGGTCTCGAGCGCGTCGGCCCCGAGCTCCAGAGCCCGCTGGAACGACGGCAGCGTGTTCTCCGGCAGCTCGGCGGCGGCGCCCCGGTGGGCGTACAGACGGGGCGCGCGATTCATTGGTAGATCCTACTTTCCTTCCCGTTGTTGGCGGGCATTTGAGCAAGACCCCCTTTCAAACCGTGCGTGCGGATTTCCCGCACACGGCTTACCGATGGTCTTCT
>JAMFST010000016.1 GCA_026225435.1 Labilithrix luteola | reverse complement strand
GCGCCTCAGGAATTCGGCGAACGCGCCGTCTTCGCGAGTGTGCTGCCTTCGTCTCAGACCACCGACCTCCGCCCGTCGGCGGCAGGGCGCGGGGCGCATCACCGCGCAAACGGACGCATGATGAGCCACTCGATGAGGTTCTTTCGTCTCGACCGGTTCCCACTCGTCGTTGCCACGGCGCCCTCGGGCCAGGACGCCGACCAAGACATCACGGCGTTTTACCGCGAATGGGACGAGGTCATCGAGCGCGGGCGCCACGTCGTGCTCATCGACCTCACGGACGTGCGCGCGGTCCTGATCGGTGCCCGCGAGCGCCGGCGTATTGCCGAAGAGGCCAACCGGCGCCACGACGGCTTTCGGCGCTCGCTGATCGCCGAGGCTCGGCTCTGCCCGAATCCGAGCGTCCGCGCGATGATGACCGCGTTCGACTGGCTCGTGAAGAAGCCTTTCGGCCATCCTATCGCCCACTTCGACGGACGAAACGCCGCCGAGCACTGGTTGCTCGAGCGCTACGGCGAACGCCGCGAGGGGCGGCGCACGACATGACCCCCGCGGCGTCGACCTATTTGCGTCCGACAGAGCGCCCGGCCGTAAGGATCGTCCACCAACGTCCGTTTCTGTTCTGTGCTCTCGCCGGCGCACCGAGCACGCACTTGAACACCACCAACCCACATCTCGGAGGCTGATACTTTGGACGCACGAATCTCGGAAGCACTGGACCGCATCACCGTGGACGCTTGCGAGGGCCTTCTCGAGAGCCTGGGCGTCGAGGCACACCACGTGTCGACGAAGCTCGCGAGATCGGTGGGCTCGAACGACCGCATCGCCGTCATCGGCTTCGGCGGCGAGAGCCTTCGCGGCTCGCTCGTCCTCGACGTTCCCCCGTCGATCCTCACCCGCACGCACCCGAGCCAGTCGGAGACCGACGGCGACCTCGAGGACTGGATCGGCGAGCTCTCGAACCTCGTCCTCGGGCGCTTCAAGTCGAAGCTCTTGCCGTTCGACGTGATCATCCAGCTCAGCACGCCGATCGTCGTGAGGGGCAAGGGGACCAGCATCGAGCTGTCGACCGGGCACTCGGTGGTCCACACCTTCTCGGCGGAAGGTGCCGTCTTCGACGTGCTGCTCGCGGCCGACGCCGAAGGGGAGCTCGTGCTGGATGGGGAGCCGACCCGCGAGATCGAGAGCGTCGAAGACATGGTGTTCTTTTGAAAGGCGAACCGTGATGTCACCGAAGAAAGTCATCGTCATCGACGACTCCCGCTCCGCGCGCGAGCAGGTGCTCCTCGCGCTGCGCGATGAGAACCTCACCCTCGTCGAGGCGGTCGACGGACGCGACGGGCTCGCCAAGCTCGAAGCGAACGCCGACGCGTCGCTGATCATCTGTGACATCAACATGCCGGAGATGAGCGGGCTCGAGATGCTCGCCACCCTCTACGACAGCGGCCGACTCGGTGCGCTGCCGGTGATCATGCTGACGACCGAGTCGCAGCCCGAGCTCCTCAAGAAGGCGAAGGAAAAGGGGGCGAAGGGCTGGATCGTGAAGCCGTTCAAGCCTGCTCTGCTCGTCGCCGCGGTTCGCAAGCTGGTAGCGTGAGAAGCGCCGGTTCAACCGGCGCGTAACGCGAGGCGCTGCGTGACCGAGAGGGCGCGCGCTTCGGCGTACAGCCGGGGAAGCACGGGGAGCTTCCGGTTGCACTCCACCTCGAGCCATGCGCGCGCCACGGCCGCTCGGCACGGGCCCACGCGGGACTTCAGCTCGGCGAGGCGCCTCCGCGATCGAGCGTCCGGAGCCGATTGACCTGGCTCGACCACCAGCGTGAGCGCAGGGACGACGCCGCGCGCGCCCCGGACGAGGCGCTCGATCGCTTCGATGAGCCCCTGGAATTCCACGTCTTCGGTGACCGCGTTGCTGTGCAGAGCGACGAGGGCAACCGAG
>JAMFST010000210.1 GCA_026225435.1 Labilithrix luteola | reverse complement strand
GGTGGTGGTGCTGTAGCTGCCGTCGGCGGCCTTCGTCAGCGGGGCGGTGACCGGCTGGACCGGCAGCCCGTCCTGCGTGTCGTTCTCGTAGCAGAAGCCCGAGGCACCGGTGGTGTCGCTCGGGATGGTCGCGCCGCCGGTCTTCAGCGTGTTGGCGGCGGTGTCGACCGTCATCAGCCAGTTGAAGAGCGTGTCACCGTTCTGCCCGCAGCTCGGGTTGTTGTACTCGAGACCGGTGTTGACGATGGTGTCCTGCACCGGCGCGGTGGTCAGCGCCTTGGGGGCGGCGAGGTAGAGCGCGCTGACGCGGAAGTTGTCGACGGTACCGGTGTTCGTGGTGAGCGCGAGGCAGCTCGAGGCCGTGTTGCAGCTGGCGCTCTGGGTGAGCGAGCAGGTGCCGGACGCCGTGCTGCAGGCGGTGGAGAAGTCACAGGTGGCGCCGGGGATCTGGCCGGCCGTCGGGGTGGTGCACGAGTCGTTCGTCGTGCCGGTGTCGGTGCCGTTGCCGGCGTCCGTGCCAGTGACCGGCGTGGTGTCGTCGTCGTCGCCGTTACCGCAGGCAACCACGATCGCGGCCACACCGAACACGCTCACCGCCGCGGGGAACAGACGCGACATCCAAGAAAGTTTATTGATTTGCATGAGACGTAACCTCCTGATCGCGAGGGCTCGTGAGAGTCGCCCGGGGCGATTTGCGCGGAGCATACGCTCGGAAATCGCCCCCGTCAGGAGAACGTTCAGCCCAGCTGGAGAGACGCGCCTCCGCCGTAATCGACAAGTCGAACGAATGACGCAATGCGTTCGGCCAGTGCACGCGAATCCACCTCGAGAAGGCGGCGCGTTCCGATGTCCTCGACGCAGAACGAGCCAAGGGCGGACGCGTAGAACATGGCGCGTCGTAGCCCAGCCGGAGAGGCGTCGTCGGTGCGCGCGACGTACCCCATGAAGCCGCCCGCGAAGCTGTCGCCGGCGCCCGTCGGGTCGCGCACCTCCTCGAGCGGGTAGGCGGGGACGAAGAAGGCCCCCCCCGCGTCGAACAGCAGCGCCCCGAACTCGCCGCGCTTGATGATGAGCCGCGAGGGGCCGCGCTTGAGGATGTCGCGCGCCGCCTTGGTCAGGTTCTGGATGCCCGACAGCTCGCGCGCCTCCTCGTCGTTGATGATCAGGAGATCGATCTTCTTGAGCATCTCTGCGAGCGGCCCGGGCTGACCCGAGATCCAGAAGTTCATCGTGTCGGCGGCGACGAGCTTCGGCTTGTCCACCTGGCCGACGACGTCCGTCTGCAGGCTCGGGTGGATGTTCCCCAGCAGCACGTACGGTGTACGCTTGTACGAGGCGGGGATCTTCGGCTGGAAGTCGGCGAAGACGTTCAGCTGGGTGTCGAGGGTCTCGCGGGTCATGAGATCCGCGGCGTAGCGACCGCGCCAGCGGAACGTCTTCCCCTTGGCGTGCTCCACGCCCTCCAGATCCACGCCGCGCGAGGACAGCTTGCTCAGCGTGGCCGGGTCGAAGTCCTCACCGACCACGCCGACGAGGTTCACCCGGGAGGTGAGCAGCGAGGCGGCCAGGGAGGAGTACGTCGCGGCGCCCCCCACCACGTTCTCGAAGGTGCCGCTGGGCATCTCCAGATCGTCGAAGGCCAGGGAACCGACACAGAGGAGGGGTTGCGGGTGTGACATGGGCTATTGCCCGGTCTTTTGCCCTCGAAGCAGAGTTTCCGCAAGGTGCGCGCGCTTGCCCCGGCGCGATCTTTCGGCCAGGACGATCCCTTCGAGGTGCTTGAAGGCGTCCTCGAGCTTGTCGTTGACGATGAGGTAGTCGAAGAGCGCGTAGTGCTCGATCTCGGTCTGCGCCGTGCGAAAACGCCGCTGGACCACCTCTTCCGACTCGCTGGCCCGCCCGCGCAGCCGCTTCTCCAGCTCGCCCATCGAGGGGGGGAGGATGAAGACGCCGACCACCTCGGGCGCCTTCGCCCGGATCTGCCGCGCCCCCTGGTAGTCGATGTCGAAGAGCATCCCGTGAATGCCGGTGCGCCCGCGCGCCCGCTCGATCTCGGCGATCGAGGTGCCGTACAGGTTGCCGTGGACCTCGGCCCACTCGAGGAAGGCCCCCTCGTGCACCAGGGTCTCGAAGTGCTCGCGGTCGACGAAGTGGTAGTCGCGCCCGTCGAGCTCGTTCTTCCGCGGCGATCGCGTGGTGTGCGAGACGCTGAAGCAGAGCTCCGGGAAGGTGTCGAGCAGCATCCGCGTCAGCGTCGTCTTGCCGGCGCCGCTGGGGGACGAGAGGATGAGAAGGAGAAAGTCGCTCATGAGAGGCACTCCGCGTTCAGATGACCTCAGGACGTCCCCTCAGGACATGCCCTTCTTGCGCTTCACCTGATCGAGGGCGCGCGCGTACTCCACGTCCCACGTGCGATCCCCCTCGCGGACGTGGCGCAGCTGCGCGCGCACCTCGGCGTCGAGGTCGTCGTCGGTCATGTGCTTCTTGAACACCGGCGCCATCCGCCGGCGCAACGCCACGTCCTCGCCGTAGATCTCGTCCACATGGTGGGAGTTCTGGAACATCTCGACCACCTGATCGAGCAGGTAGTCGAGCATCTCGTCACCCACCTTGATGCCGGCCGTCTCGGCGACCTGCACACGCACGCGGCCGTAGTCACCGTTGCCGCGCCCGGTCTTCTCCAGCAGGTCCTTGGTGCGCTCGTTCACCTCGCGCTCCTGCGTCAGATAGTGCTTGAGCACCGCCTCGACGTCCGCCTCCACCTCCTTGGGTGACTCCGCCTCGATTTCTCCGGCGGCGAGGAGCGCGCGAACGCTCTCGTGGGCGATCGACGTGACCTTGCTGGCGAACAGACGCATGGCGCCACGCTAGCAGGAAAAGAATGCCTTTCTGGTCAACATCTGCGGTCTTTGGCGCGCGTCTCGTTCACGCTTCCTTCACGCTCGCCGACCGAATGCTGGTACATTTTCCGCCGCGATGCCGGTTTGCGGGAATTGCCACACCGACGGCCAAGCCGCGGGCGCTGCCTGCCGGTTCTGCGGCGCGTGGATCGCAGCCGCTGCTGGCGGCGGTGCGCCGCCCGGGCGTCCCAGCGGTACGCTCAATGCGCCGTCTCTCGAGCTGCAGCTCCCGCCGCGGCGTAACTCCGGGGTGAACATGCCGGCCGTCTCGGCCCCCCCGGCGTCGCGGCCATCGCAGGCGAACCTGCCCCTGACCGTCCCGTCGGCGAGCGACGGCTACGACGATGACGACGGGCCGCCCCTCGCCAGCCTGGAGCTCGACATCCGCCCGGGTCCGGGGCAGATGCACACCGCCGGGCGCGCCATGGCGCAGCTGTCCGGGGTCGGACTCTCGGATGTCCCCAGCAGCCCGCCTTCCGGGCTGTCCATGGGCGGTGGCGGCCCGCGCTCCAGCCCCGGCTTCCAGCTGCAGAACACGCCGCCGCCGGTGAGCCGCCCTGGCTCGACGACCGGCCGGGTCGGGCACCTCAGCAGCGGGGGAATGCCCGCGGTCACCGGGGGCGGTATCAGCTCCTACGAGCGGACCGAGGACGCCGCCCACTCCTTCGCCGACTACGGGGATCCGCCCGCCTCGTTCTGGCTCTCGCCGCTCTACGCGCTGCGGGTCCACTCCCGTCGCGCCGAGATCGCCCGCGAGCTCGGCACCCGGCAGGAGGACTTCACCCAGGCGAAGAAGGCGATCGAGGACGCGCTGGTGTCGCTGGCCGGTCGCGCCCGCCGTCTCGCCGAGCCGATCTCCACCTACCGCGGGCCGCTCACGGCCATCACCGCCGCCGAGGAGCTGCTCCGCACGCGCGACGGTCAGCTCTCGTCGTCGATGGACGCGCAGAACCGGCGGGTGGGCGACGTGGACGCAAGGATCTCGGTCCTCGAAGAGAAGCTGGCGAGCGCGCTGACCGAGCAGAAGCGCCTCGAAGCCGAGCTGCGCGCGGTGCAGGCGAAGATCGAGCGACGCACGGCGCAGGACGCCGCGGCGCGCGGGACCGGGACCGGCAGCGGCGGTCGCGACAGCCGGAGGCCCGGCCGATGAGCGTCGATCAGGACGAGCAGATCAACCGCGCTCTGTCCCGCGTCGGCCAGGTCCTGAAGAGCAAGTTCCGCCTCGACACCCTCCTCGGGGTCGGCGGCATGGCCTCGGTCTACGCCGCGACCCATCGCAACCAGAAGCGCGTCGCGGTGAAGCTGCTCCACCCGGAGCTGTCGAGCGACAGCGAGATGAAGACGCGCTTCCTGCGCGAGGGGTACGCCGCCAACAAGATCGGCCACGCCGGCGCGGTGTCGGTGCTCGACGACGACATCTCCGAGGACGGCGCCGCCTTCCTCGTCATGGAGCTGCTCGAAGGGGAGACCCTCGAGCAGCTGTGGGATCGCGTCGGCCCGCGGGTGAACCCGCTGGACGTGCTCGAGTACCTCGACCAGGTGCTCGACACGCTGGCCGCCGCGCACGACAAGGGGATCGTCCACCGCGACATCAAGCCGGAGAACCTGTTCCTCACCACCGATGGGAGGGTGAAGATCCTCGACTTCGGCATCGCCCGCGTGCGCGAACAGGGCACGGCGCTGAAGTCGAAGATGACCGCCGCCGGCACGGTGATGGGCACCCCGGCCTTCATGGCGCCGGAGCAGGCGCGCGGCCGCTGGAGCGACGTCGACGGGCGCACCGATCTGTGGGCGCTGGCAGCAACGGCGCACATGCTGCTGACCGGCCACTGCGTGCACGAGGCGCCCAACGGGAACGAGCAGCTCATCATGAGCGCCACCCGCGTCGCCCCGTCGATCGCCACACTCGACCCGGGCTTGCCGCCGCAGGTCATCACCATCATCGACCGCGGCCTCAACTACAAGATGGACCGCCGCTGGCCGAACGCGCGCGCCATGCAGGTGGCGGTGCGGGCCGGCAAGGAGAACCGCGCGGTCCTCGACCCGTACGCCGGTGAGACGTCGCGCGTCTCGCAGAGCGAGATGCAGCAGGTCCAGGCGCCCGGCTCGGGGCGCGTCTCCCCGGGGTCGGGCTCGACCCCTAATGCCGGTGCGCCGTCGCGCCCGGATATGAGCGCCAGCGTGGGCAGCGGCCCCGTCGAGATGGACCTCAACGTCGCCTTCGCCGAGCTGGAGCAGCGCCTGCGCCTGGTTCGCCAGCGCGTCGCCGAGGCGCAGGCGCAGCTGTCGACCGCCAAGGCCGAGCGCGAGAAGGTCGAAGGCAACATCGAGGTCTACGTCGGCAACCGCGGTGCAGCGGTCGAGGAGGCGCGCGAGAAGGTGCGCACCCACCTCCTCAGCTTTGCCCACGCGGTGGTGAGCGACACGGCGAACTTCCCCGACGAGCTCGAGGGGCCGCGCAACCAGATCGCCGCGCTGCAGGCGGTGCTCGAGACGCGCACCAACGAGGTCAACGTCGCCAAGCGCGCGATGACCAGCTACGACCCCGAAGCGCTCAAGCGCGGCTACCTGGCCACGGCGGTGATCAGCGGAATCCTGATCCTCTGTCTGTTCGCCCCGGTGATTCGAAGGTTCTTCTTCAACAACTGAAGAAGCCTGTCCGCGGGCGAGGCTACTTGCCGCGCTCGCTCTTC
>JAMFST010000209.1 GCA_026225435.1 Labilithrix luteola | reverse complement strand
TGTACGCGCGGGTGGCGAGGGCCGTGATCGCGTACTCGGGGCTCGCCAGGCACACCAGGTCTCGCTGCTTCGAGGCGCGGTCGAGCGGCTCGTTCCGCAGCGCGAGATCCGCCTCGCGCCGGACGAGGTCGACGTAGCGGACCGCCGCCATCACCTCCAGCGTCACCTCGGGAAGGACCGAGCGAAGGTGGGCCGCGAGCGGCGCGAGAAAATCGTACGCCACGCCCGGCGGCGCGGTGACCCGGACCGTCCCCTTGGGCGTCGCCTCGGCGCCGGTCGCGGCGCGCTCGACCTCGATGGCGCTGTCGGCCATGCGCCGGGCGGGGGCGATCATCCGCTCCCCGAACGCCGTCAGCGCGACCCCCTCGACGCTGCGGACGAAGAGCGGCTCGGCCAGCACCCGTTCGAGCTCCGCCAGCCGGCGGCTCACGGTGGGCTGCGTCACCTTGAGCACCTTGGACGCCGCGCTCAGGCTCTTCGAGTCGGCGATGGCGAGAAAGAGCTGCAGGTCGCCCCAGGGGATATGCACCAGCGCATGGTACCATGCCGAATCCGTCACTTCGCATGCGCTGATGAGAGGGTCAAAGTAGAGGCATGTCCTTCATCCTCGGCTCGCTCCTCTTCATCGTCGTCGTCGGACGCCTCGATGCGCGCCTCCCCTGGCCGAAGGGGGGTCGCTCGTGATCGCCGGGCACTTCGGCTTCGCGGCGATGGTGAAGTCGCGAGCGCCGCGCGCGCCGCTGTGGGCGCTCATGCTGGCGACGGTGTGGCTCGACGTGATCTTCGTGCCGCTGCTCCTGTTCGGCATCGAGACCATCGTGCCGGCTCCGGGCGTCGTGCATTCGCCGCCCGGCTACGGCGAGGGGATCATCTATGCAGACTACACACACTCGCTCCTCGGTGCCCTGGTGCTCTCGGCCGCCTTCGGCGCGCTGATCGCCTGGCGCTGGGGGCGCGTCGCCGGCCTCGCCACCGGCGCGGTCGCCTTCTCCCACTGGCTCCTCGATCTGCCGATGCACCGCCACGACATGCCGTTCCTGCCGGGGAACCTCGGTGACCTGCCGCGGCTCGGGCTCGGTCTGTGGCGCTGGCCGACCGCCTCCGCGCTCCTCGAGCTGGTGATCATGCTGGCCGGCACGTTCCTCTACTGGCGCGCCGCGGTGCACCTCGCCGAGGGGCAGGGTGATGGGCTCGTCCGTCGTGCGCACGTCGCTGCGGGCGCCATGCTGGCCTCCGGGATCGTCACGCTGGGGCTCAGCGTCGCCGGGACGTGACGCGGCGGTGGTCAGTCGTCGAGCCCGAGCCCCTCGAGGATCCGCGGGGCGTTCTTCTCGATCCGCGCCACACGGGTCTTCGGCAGCTTCGGCTGGGCAAAGTGGAAGATGTAGCCGCGCTGCCGGCCGGGAGTCAGCTTGCCGAAGGCCGTCTTCAACCTGGCACTTTTCGCGAATGCCGCGGACAGCTCCTCGGGGAGCGCGAAGTCCTTTGTCTCCTTGAACTGCACGCGCAGGCCCGCCTTCTCGATGGCGACCGCCTCGGCCATGTACGCCTTCACCGTCTTCTCGAGCCGGGTCACGTCCTCGAGGCTGCTGAAGCGGATCTGCCGGGCGGCCTGCACGTTCTCGGTCTGCTGGACGAGCACCTTCTTGGGGTCCTTCATCAGCGAGCCCTTGTGAAAGAGGATGGCGCAGTACTCCTTGAAGCCGTGGAGGAGCGCGACGTTCTTCCCGTCGAGGGCGTAGCAAGGCTTGCCCCACTTCAGCTCCTCGGTGAGGCCGCTGCCCGCGACGAGAGTGCGCAGTCTCGTCAGCTCCGCTTTCCATCGCTCCTGCCGCTTCAGGAACGCATCCACTTCCGGGTTCATCGGCGATCTCCTCGGTCGGTCTGTACAGCGGCGAGTGTACGACGGGCATGCTCGAGCTGGCTCCGGAACCGTCCTCATGGCGCAGCGCGTCTCCGCGGCTCGGTAAAAAAGAGCGGACTCTAGCGAAGCTGCGGTGAATTCCTTCGTGCAACAGACCCCCGGCTCGAGTCATAACGAGCCCGCTTTCATTCTTCTGGAGGGTTTTATGAACAAGCAATGGCGTAACGGATTGATGATGGTCGCCGCGTTCACCGCGGGGACGTCCTGGTGGGTCGGCTGCGGTGGCGACGACGCCTACGTGCAGCCGGGTGGCAACGGCACGACCGACTCGGGTACGCACCTCGACGCGACGACGGGCGACGCCACGACCGGCGACGGCGGCACGCTCACCGATGCGGCGAGCGACGCGAACACGGCCGATGCTGCCGATGCTGGCGATGCGAGCGATGCGAGCGCCCTGGCGATCTCGATCCCGGCGAACGCGCCCTACGACACGTGGACCTGGATCCCCGTCGCCGGCGCGGTCTGCGCCGACGGCTCGATGACCGGCATGGGCGTGAACCCGCACCAGGGCTCGACCACGCTGACCGTCTACTTCGAAGGCGGCGGCGCCTGCTGGAACGACGACACCTGCCAGGGCTTCCTCGGCAACGGGGGGACGCCGCTGGCGTCGAACCTGAACGGCTACAACGACGCGCAGTTCGCCGACGGCGGCGCCGTCAGCAGCTATGGCCTGTTCCAGCGCACCAACAACCCGCTGGCGAGCGAGAACTTCGTCTACATCCCGTACTGCACCGCTGATATCCACGCTGGCAGCAACGACGCGACGTACAACAGCCTGAGCCCGGACGCGGGCGCGGACGGCGGCAGCACCTTCGTCATCCACCACCAGGGCTTCACCAACGCCGGGCTCGACCTCGCCGTCATCAAGGCGACCTTCCCCACGGTTTCCCGCCTGGTCGTCACCGGCGCGAGCGCCGGCGGTTACGGCTCGTTCTTCAACTACGAGCGCTTCCACCAGGCGTACCCCGGCGTGCAGTCGTACCTCATCGACGACAGCGGCCCCCCGCTGCCGATCGGCGCGGAGTACACGGCCCAGGACGCGAAATGGCACCACTTCGCCAACGTCCCGGCGGACTGCCCGGCCTGCACCCCGGCCGACGGCGGTGCCTTCTACAACATGTACCCCTACCTGACGGCGCAAGATCCGAGCTTCCGCGGCTCGCTGCTCGAGACGGATCACGACGAGGTCATCAGCGCGTTCTTCGAGAGCCCCACGTCGGGCGCCTACGGTCCGCTGGTCCAGGGGCAGGAGAACAACCTCGGCTGCGTCAGCGCACTGGGCACCGTTGGCACGGGCCCCTGTGACTTCACCACGGACCTGCAGACGGTCTACACCAAGCTCGCCGCGGCGAACGTCACGGGCGGCGGCCAGCTGCGCGCGTACATCGCGCACGACGTCTACCACACGGCCCTCGGCGACCCGACGCGGTACGCCGCGGTCGCGCCGTTCATCGCGTCGCAGCTCGGGCTCGATGGTGGCGTCGACGGCGGCTGGGTCGACAACGTCCCGACTCCGTTCTGACCTGAAGCTCCGCGTTCACGCGCGGTGAGACGCGGCGTCGGCGGAATCGGCCGGCGCCGCTTCTTTTTGGCGTGCGCGCCACGGTTTGCGCGCGGCCATCACCGGCGCGCTCACTCGGCGGCGGGAGCCAGCGCTTCCGCGTCGCGCGTGCGCCGCTGGAAGGCGCCCGGCGTCAGGCCGAGCAGCTCGCGGAAGTCGGCGATGAGGTGCGCCTGGTCGTAGTAGCCGGCGTCGGTCGCGATACGGCTCCAGTCGACAGAGGCCCCGCGCCCCGGGCCGGCCGACGTCTCCGCCATCCGCACCGCCCGCTGCAGACGAACCGTCCGCGCGAACTCCTTGGGGCCGACTCCGATGTGCTCGTGGAAGGCGCGGCGCAGGTGGCGCGCGGTGACGCCCAGCTGCTCGGCCACGCTCTCGACCCGGGTATCGCCGGCTTCGAGCAGGCGCACCGCGCGCCGTGCGAGCCGCGCCGAGGAGGGCTCGTGGCGACGCTCGTTCGCGGTGCGGACGGCGATCGCGCGGGAGAGGAGGGTGACCATCTCCGGCAGGCTGCGCGCTGCGAGCAGCTCGCCGCACAGGTCGCTCGCCAGGTGGCCCCACAGGTCCTGCAGCGGGATGATCCGATCGGTCAGGTCGCTGGCCGCGACGCCCAGCAGGGCGGCCGACCAGCCAGGCTTGAACTGCAGCTTCACCGATCGGGCGATGCCGGTGGAGCTCTTGAACAGCGCGCGTGTTCGCGGCCCCGCGAGCGAGATGTCGCCGCGCCGCCCCTCGTCGATCACGCGAAAGACGAGCGCCGTGCGCCCATCGGGCAGCCAGCGGACCGGGGTGACGCTGCCGGCGGCGTGGACCGTGCCGCGAATGTCCTCGACGAAGCGGCACAGCGTCGGGGCGGCAGGCTCGAGAACGGGCGTCACCCGTACGTTGTGCCGCGTCCCGCACGCCCGTTCAAGCTGGTGCGCGGCGAACACCGAAAATGTCCGGTCCTTCCAATCGTACGGTGCCGAGGATCACTTCGCAGGCGCCTCCATCCTCCACGCGCCGATGGTCGAAGCGAGAGCGGCCACGACGATGATCAAGAGCGCCCAGGTGAGCGGGTAGGCGGACTCGCGCACGCCCTCGTACGCGATGCGCTCGCGTTCACCGAAGAACGGGGTGGCGAGGCCGCCGCACATGCGCACGATGCCGGTGACGAAGCCGAGCGCGCCGCTCGCCAGCGTCAGCCAGTTCACCGCCACCAGCAAAGGCAGGGTGCGCCGCTCCGGCGCGCGGGCGAACTTCACCGACAGCGCGAGCAGCGCCGCACCGAACAGCGTGGTCGGGTACATGCCGAAGCCACCATTTCGCAGCATCTCAGGATCATTTGCGGACCTCCAGTCCACG
>JAMFST010000208.1 GCA_026225435.1 Labilithrix luteola | reverse complement strand
GCGCCGGCACGCTGCCCGGTGGCGCCCGCACGCCCGACGAGGCGCTCGCCAACCTGCGCCGGGTGCTCGCGCGGCGCAGCTACGCCGGCCTGATGAGCGTGGTGACACCGGCCACCCGCGCGGCCATCGAGCACGATCTGCGCACCCTGGTGGTCGGGCTCGAGAAGCCGTCGACCTTGCCCATCGAGGCGCACGGGGACGAGGCGGACGTGGCGGTGCCGGGCGGGCATCACGTGCACCTGCACCGCGACGGCGACATCTGGAGGGTGGGCGACTTTGACTGATCTCGGTCATCGTCGCTCGTTCGGCGCGCGCGCGTCGCGCACGCTCGCTCCGCTGGTGGCGGTGCTGGCGGCGCTGGCGCTGCTCCTGCCGTGGCCGACGGTGGCGCGCGCGTTCGGCGAGGCGGGCGGGTTCGATCCGCGCGTGCTGCTCACCGGGAGCCAGACGACAGCGGCGCGCCCCTCGGCTCCGGCGCGCTGGTCCTGGGAGCTGGTGCAGCGGACGAGCGCCCCGGCGCACCTGCGTCCGTCGACGGTCCGCGCCGACGATCCCAGCCTGACGTCGGCCCCCTTCGCCTACTGGAGCGGCGACACGGCGCCGTCTCCGCTCACCGCGACGGAGATCGCTGGATTGCGTCGCTACTTCGCCCTCGGCGGGGTGCTCGTGGTCGACGACGCTGCGGCGGGGGAGGCCGGCGAGCCGAGCGCCTTCGGCAAGGGGGCGCGCCACGAGATCGCCCGCGTGCTGCCGGACACCAGCCCGATCGCCATCGGCCCGGAGCACGTCATCTTCCGCACCTTCTACCTGCTGCGTCGGGCCGAGGGGCGCGTGGAGGGGGCGAGCACTGTGGACGCCATCGTCCGCGGCGGGAACGCCCAGGTGGTCTTCACCGGCGACGATCTCGGCGGCGCGCTCGCACGCGGCGCCACCGGCGACTGGGAGTTTCCCGTGGTGCCCGGCGGCGACGCGCAGCGCGAGCGCGCCATCCGCCTGGCGGTGAACCTGGCGATGTACATCCTGTGCTCGAACTACAAGGACGACCAGGTCCACGCCCCGTTCCTCATGCGCCGTCGCGCCGCGTCCGGCGAACCGTGACCGTGAGCCGCCCGTGACGCCCGCGACCCTGACCTCGCACCTCGCGCCGAGCAGCGATCTGCCCCCGTGGGCGGCCATCGCGGCGCTGGTGCTGGTCGTCGCCAGCCTCGCGCTCCTCTTCGTGGAGATGCGGCGGCGCGAGCGCGGCGGGGTGGCCATCGTCGTCTCCGGCGCGCTGGCGCTCCTGCTGCTGGCGGTGGCGGTCTTGCGGCCGGTGCGCATCGCCGCGCGCGAGAGCGTCGTGGGGGCGAAGGTCGTGGTCCTCGCCGACGCGTCGCGCTCGATGGCGTTGCCGGCCGACGGGAGCGACACGCGCCGCACGGTCCGCGATCACCTGCTCGAGACGCTCGGCAAGGCCATGCCGGAGGTGCGTGCGCAGACCTTCGGCTTCGGGGAAGGCACGGGCCGTCCGCTGCTGGCCGGGGACGAGGGGGCGCGCGACCGGACGAGCGATCTCACGACGGCGCTGCGCGCGGCGGTCTCTTCCCCGGACGAGCGCCCTGCGGCCATCGTCGTCGTGTCCGACGGGCGTCTCGATGATCCGCCCGAGGGGACCACCGACGCGGCGCTGAGCGCGCTGGCCAAGGAGCTCAACGTGCCGGTGCACACCGTGGCCACGACGGAGAAGGATCCGGCCGACGCCAGCATCCGCCACGTCGGCACGGCCGGCGCAGCGGTGGCGCACGTGCCGTTGCCGCTGCGGGTGGACGTCGGCTGCGGCGGCGGGATCCCCTGCGACGAGCTCACGGTGACCGCGCGCGAGCTGCGCGACGACGGACCGCCGTCGCTCCTGGCGACCGGCCTCGTGAAGCTGAAGGACGGCCACGGCACGCTGGACATGACCGTCACCCTCGAGCGCGCCGGCGCGCGCATCCTCGAGGTGGCGATCACCCCGCCGTCGGGCGACACCGTCCCCGACAACGACCGCCGCCTGCTCACGTTCAACGTGGGGCGCGATCACGTCCGCGTGCTCCACGTCGCCGGCCGCCCGACCAACGACGTGCGCGCCTTGCGGCAGTGGCTCAAGAGCGACGCCTCGGTCGACACCGTGGCCTTCTTCATCTTGCGCACGCTGAGCGACAACCCGCAGGCGACGCAGGAAGATCTCGCGCTCATCCCCTTCCCCGTCGACGAGCTGTTCAGCGTCCACCTTCCGTCGTTCGACGCGGTGGTGCTGCAGGACTTCGACGCGCAGCCGTACCACCTGGCGCAGCACCTGCCGGCGCTCGCCAACTACGTGCGCAGCGGCGGCGGGCTGATCATGGTGGGCGGGCCGAACTCGTTCGTCTCCGGCGGCTACGCGGGGACGCCGCTGGCCGACGTGCTGCCGGTGGCGCTCGACGCGTCGAGCGGGGCGACCGCCGCCGATCTCGCGTCGTTCGTGCCGCACTGGACGAGCGCGGGTCGCGGCGCGCCGCTGCTGGCACCGCTGCGCGCGGTGGTCGGCGAGGAGCTCCCGGAGATGCCCGGCGCCAACGTGCTCGGCGACGTGCGCCCCGGCGCCATCGGTCTGTGGACGCACCCGACGCGAACCACCGCGAGCGGCGCCCCCATGCCGATCCTGGCGGTGGGCGAGGCGGGCGAAGGGCGCTCGATCGCGCTCGGGGTCGACGGCGGCTGGATGCTCGAGTTCTCCCCGCTCGGCGCGCGGACCGCCGGGCGTGGCCACGGCGCGCTGTGGGACGGCCTGCTCGGCTGGTTGATGCGCGATCCGCGCTTCGAGCCGGCGCAGCTCGAGCCGCTCGGAGGCTGCATCGCCGGGTTGCCGGGGACGATGCGCGTCGAGCTGGCCGCCGGCCTCGCCGACGTCCGGCCGCCCTCTGGGCCCGTCCCAGCGGTGAGCTCCCCCCAT
>JAMFST010000207.1 GCA_026225435.1 Labilithrix luteola | reverse complement strand
CTCGCCTTCGCCGATCTCGGCTGGGGGATGCTCTTCGCGTCGAGCCTGGAAGACTCCTTCGACCTCGCGCTCGTCGCCCGCCGCGCCGCCGAGGACTGCGGCACGCCCTTCTTCGTCGTCCACGAGGTGCACGCCCAGGTGCGGCACGTCGAGTCGGTCGGCATCTCGTCGGCGGAGCTCGCCCGCGTGTTCGTCGGCCCGGCCGACGGGCGCCTGCGCAGCGAGAAGGACGCGGCCCACCCGGCGCACGCCGCCATCGGCGAGCGTGCCTTCCTCGAGCGCGTCCCCTTCGCGCTCGCCAGCGCCATGCGCGAGCTCGAGTCGCTCGCCGGCCGTCGTCACGATCTGGTCGAGCGGCTGCCGTCCACCGACTGCGCGCTCGTGCTCGTCGGTCTGGGAGAGCTGGGCGAGTCGCTCCTCGCCCAGGCCGAGCGCCTGCGCGACGCGGGGCACGACGTCGGCGCCGTGAAGCTCACCGCGCTCCGTCCGTTCCCCGGCGTGCGCCTGGTGAAGATGCTCGCGCGGGCGCAGGCCATCACCGTCGTCGAGGCGGTCGACGAGCCGCTGGCGCAGTCCAACCCGCTGACTCGCGAGATCAAGGCCGCCTTCGCCGACGCCATCACCTGGGCGCCCGAGTACCCCGGCGTCGGCCGCGTCCCCCGCATCTTCTCCGGCTACGTCGGCCCCGACAGCCGCGAGCTCGACGGCGCCGACGCCGACGCCATCGTCGCCAACATGACCGACGGCGATCGCGAGCGGCGCACCTTCGTCCTCGGCGGCCTAGCCCACGGCGACGGCGAGCACGACGAGAAGCTCCCGCAAGCCAAGGCGCCCGCCTCGATGGCGCTCCCCCCGGGCGCCTTCTCCCTGCGCGTGCGCGCCGCCTCGCCCGAGCGCGGTGAGGCCATCGCCGATCTCTGCACCCAGATCGTCATGGGCACCCTCGGCCTGCGCACCCGCGCCACGGTCCGCCCGGTCAAGGACGCCGGGGCCGAGGAGGTGATGGTCGATCTGTTCGCCTCGCGCGAGCGCCCGCGCGGCATCCACCCGCCGCACGCGGTCCGGCTGGTCATCATGGACAGCGTGGCCTCGCTCCTCCAGGGGCACCCGCTGGCGCGTCTCGGCACGCGCGGCGCGCTGGCCATCCCGTCGGCGGCCACCAGCCCCGAAGGCGTGTGGTCGGAGCTGCCGGCGTACGCCAAGGCGCTCGCCTTCGACCGCCACGCGCGGGTCTTCGGCTTCCGCCCGGGGAGCGACGACGACGCGACAGCCGACAAGGCGATCGAGCCGTGGTTCCACGCCGCGCGCGTCGCCGGCGTCGCCGTCGGCACCGCCGGTGCGCCCGGTCGTCCGGTGCTCGATCCGTCGCGCCTCGCGCGGGATGTCGAGGCGGTGCTGGTGAAGGCGCTCGGCCCGAGCCAGGTCGAGGCCGCCCGTCGCGGCGGAGCCATCGCCCGCGCCGCCATGGAGTCCATCGTCGAGGTCCCGCGCGCGATCCTCGAACGCGACGAGGACTCGATCCGTCTCGGACGACGAGACACGCGCGCGAGCGAACGAGCCCGTTGAGTCGATGAGACGTCCCGCCGCGCTCGTCCTCGGTGGTGTCGGCCTCGCGTTGCTTGCGACGTCGGGCACGGTGGCCACGCTGGCGAGCGCTGCGCCCACGGCGGTCGTTGCCGGTCAATCCGCCGGCGCCATCCCCGCCGGCGCGCCCGTGGAGCCGGAGAGCGAGGACGACGGCTCGGAGGTGGAAGCGCCGCCGCCGTCGCCGATCCCGGTGCGACCGGCCAACGCGCACGTGAAGGTCCCCTTCGAGAACGGCATGTACCGCCTCCCCGGCGGTAAGTTCACCCAGGG
>JAMFST010000206.1 GCA_026225435.1 Labilithrix luteola | reverse complement strand
CGGGCTCCAGGGCTTCGGGCTGGAGATCGTCGAGAGCGTTCAGGTGGGCTCGGTGCGGAGCGACCGGTCGCAGACGGACTTGAGAGGGGCAGCGAAATGAGCGCGACGGTGATCGAAGGTTCCTTGGTGGTCCCGGCGAGCGCACGCTTCGCCATCGTGGCGGCGCGCTTCAACCACCTGATCGTGGACCGGCTGGTGGAAGGGGCGCTCGACGCCATCGCCCGCCACGGCGGCAAGGCCGAACAGGTCAGCCTCATCAAGGTGCCCGGCGCATGGGAGATCCCGCAGGCGCTCGATCGCGCGGCCAGGTCGAAGAAGTTCGACGCGCTCATCGCCCTCGGCGCGGTCATCCGCGGCTCCACGCCGCACTTCGACTTCGTCGCCGGCGAGGCCGCCAGCGGCTCGGCGCGTGTCGCCTCGCAGAGCGGCCTGCCGACGGCGTTCGGCGTGCTCACCACCGACACCATCGAGCAGGCCATCGAGCGCTCGGGCACCAAGGCCGGCAACAAGGGCTGGGACGCCGCGCTCGTCGCCATCGAGATGCTCAATCTCTATCGCGCTCTCGGCGAGGCGCCCGCCCTCGGCGAAGGGAAGTCGGCATGAGGGACCGCATCGGCGCGCGCACGCACGGGCGTCACGCCGCGCTGCAGATGCTCTTCTGGTTCGACGGCGCCAACGTGCCGAGCGCGGACCAGGCGATCGACACCTTCTGGCGCAGCTTCGACGGCGAGCCGGAAGGGCGCGCCTACGCCGACGAGATCGTCCACGGCGTCAGCAACGCAATGGACGACCTCGACAAGAAGATCGTCGCCGCCTCGAACAACTGGCGCCTGGAGCGCATGTCGAAGGTGGATCGCAACGTCCTGCGCGTCGGCGCCTGGGAGCTCACGACGAAGCTCGACGTCCCGCGCGCGGTCATCCTCGACGAGGCCGTCGAGCTGGCCAAGTCGTTCGGCTCCGAGGACTCGGGCTCGTTCGTCAACGGCGTGCTCGATCGCATCGCCGACGTGCTCGGCCGCGTCGACGCGGATCGCCCGGACGCATCGGGCACCTGAGACCCTGATGGACCTGCGCTTCGTCCCGCCTGACCTGCGCCGCGTCGAAGCCTCCGGGGCGGAGATGATCGCCTGCGGGATCTGGGAGGACCAGCGCCCGCTCCCCGGCCTCGCCGGGCTGGTCGACTGGCGGCTGGCGGGACGCCTCAGCCGGCTGGCGCGCGAGCGTTTTCTCAAGGGCTCGCTCGGGGAGGTGCTCTTCCTCCCGGGCCGGCCGCGGCTCCCGTTCGACAAGGTGATCGTCCTCGGCCTGGGCGCGCGCGACAGCTTCGGCGACGCGTCGTTCAAGACGGCTCTCGAGAAGCTGCTGGCGACCGCCAGCGGGCTCAAGGTGCGCCGCGTGGTCGCCGAGCTTCCCGGCCGCGGAGATGACACCATGGCGCCCGAGCGCGCCGCCGAGCTGGTGATGGAATGCATGGGCGCCTCGCCGCCGGCCGACGCATGGTGGCTGGTGGAAGCGGCGGAAGCGGAGAAGCGCTTCACCAAGGTGACCGACGAACAGCGGAGGCAGAGGCGGCCATGAACACCGGGTACACGATGGATCTCGAGCTGATGAAGGCGCCGGTGGCCGCGACGGAGGCGGCGACGGTCCTCCTCGTGCGCGATCCGCGTTCCGGCGACGCGGGCGGCGAGCTCGAGGTGTTCGCCGTCGAGCGCAACAAGAACACCAAGTTCATGGGCGGCAACATCGTCTTCCCCGGCGGGAAGCTCGACGCGGAGGACGCGGCGGAGAGCTGGAGGGACCTGACCACCGAGCCGGTTGCGTGGTCCTACAGCGCCGACGACGGCGACTCCGACGACGCCGCCGTCCGCTTCGCCAAGGCCCGCGCGCTCGCCGTCTGTGCGTGCCGCGAGACGCTCGAGGAGGCGGGGCTCTTCCTCGTCGACGGCGTGGTCGACGACGCGGCCATCGCCGAGCTGCGCACCCGGCTCGACGCCGAGCCCGGCGCCCTCGCGAGCTTCCTGCGGGCGCGCCAGCTGCGGCTCGCGCTCGATCAGCTCATCCCCTTCGCCCGCTGGATCACCCCGACCGCGGAGCCGCGCCGCTTCGACACGCGCTTCTTCCTCGCCCGCGCCCCCGAGGGGCAGAGCGGCGTGCACGACGATCGCGAGACGGTGTCGAGCATGTGGGCCACCCCGAGCTCGCTGCTGGCGCGCTTCCACAAGGACGAGGTGCAGCTGGCCCCGCCGACCTACCGCGGCCTCGAGCTCCTGGCCGCCGCGCGCACCGTGGACGCCGCCCTGGCCCTGGCGCGCGCCAGCATCCACCGCCCCATCTGCCCGGAGGCCAAGGCCATCGGCGAGGACGGCCACCAGACAACGGTCCTCACGCTCCCCGGTGATCCGCTCCACAGCGTCCGCGAGGTGCGGTCGAGCGGCGTGACGCGCTTCGTGATGAATGGACGGCGGTGGGTTCCGCAGCCCTGACGCACATCACCGGGCCGGAGCTGGCCCAGTGGTGCGACGTGGACGTGAAGACCGTCCGCGCCTGGGCGATGAAGGGGGCCTTCGCGCACGAGCGCACCGAAGGCGGCCACCTGCGCCTGCGGCCGCTCGACGCGCTCACCTTCCTGCGCACGCTCGGCCTGCCGCTGCCGCGCGAGCTGCTCGCCTTCCGCCCCAAGGTCGTCGTGGTGGAGAACGACGTGCTGCTCCTCGGCGCGCTCGGCCGCGTCCTGAACAAGCGCTTTCGCGTCGTCGCCCAGCGCGACGCGGTCGACGCCTTCGTCTCGCTCGGCGAGGGGGACGTGGACGCGCTGGTGATCGATCTGTCCGCCAAGGGGATCGCCGTCCCGCGCGCCATCGGCCGGCTGCGCGAGCTGCCGCAGCTCAAGTCGCTGCGCATCTTCGCCGTCTCCTCCGATCCGGCGCACAAGGAGCCGGCGACGCAGGCGGGCGCCACCGCCTTCATCCTCCGCGGCGAGCCGAGCGACCTGCGCGACATCCTCGAGGAGAAGCTCCTCGGCCCGCGCCCGGTCGCCGTCGCCACCGCGTCGTCCGTCCGACTCGGCTAGCGCGGGCCAACGCCGGGCTAGCGCCTCGTCACTTGTGGCGCACCCGCATCAACCGGCCGTTGCCGATGGCGCAGTGGGTGGCCGGATCGGTGTCGCCGTTCTCGACCCAGTAGACGGTGTCGCCGTCGACGGCGATGCCGATGGGGGTGCGGGTCGAGGTCGCGAGGGTGGTCGAGCCGGTGCCGTCCTTGGCCAGCTCGAGGATCGGCCCCTTCACCGAGGTGGCGTAGACCACGCTACCGAAGGTGACCGACGCCGTCGCCGTGTTCACGTCCTGGGTCACGCCGTAGAACGGCCCGTCGGTGCTCAGCTGCAGCGGGTTGGTGCCGTCGAGCGCGTCGTAGCGGGTGAGCGCGCCATCGGTGGTGCCGACGTAGAGGTACTGGTTGTCGACCATGAGCACGGTGACCGGGTTGCTGCTCGATTCGGGGATGAGGAGCCCCTCGCAGCTCGAGCCCGCCGCGCCGGCGTCGCTCTTCCCCGCGTCGGCGACCCCGGCGTCGGTGTGGCAGGTGTCCCCCAGCTTGATGCGGTACACGCCGGCGGCGATGCCGTAGTACGCCCACGTCCCGTCGAGCGCGAGGGCCGCCGTCTGGTAGGGCGTGTGCAGCTCCACGGGCGCGGTCGGATCGAGCGGCAGGGTCAAGGTGCCGTCGGTCACCCCCGAGTCCGCGCCGTACTCGTGCGGACCGGGGTTGGCGGTGCTGTCGGCGAAGAAGACCATCGCGCCGCCGCCCGCGGGCTCGGCCATCCCGAAGATGGCGCCGTTGGCGTTCGACCACCACGGACTTGCCGACCCCGACCTCGTGCTGCGCGTTGCCCGCGGCGGGCGCGGT
>JAMFST010000205.1 GCA_026225435.1 Labilithrix luteola | reverse complement strand
TTGGTCGGCACCGCCACCACGTCGTCCCGCGCGAAGGCGCGCAGCCCGCGGACGATCTTGCGGATGCGCTCCGCCCCGTCGCGCACCTCCTGGAGCACGCCGGAGAGCTCGTGCGCCCTCCCCTGCTCGATCTCCTCGAGCGCGTGCTCGAGGTTGGCCGAGATGAGGGTGAGCGGGTTGTTGATCTCGTGCCCCACGCCCGCGGCCAGCGTGCCCACCGTCGCCAGCTTCTCCTGCCGCGCGAGCCGCTCGCGCAGCTCCACGCGCTCGGTCACGTCCTGGAACACCCCGAACATCGACTCGGTCGCGCCCGCGGGGTCACGCTCGCAGCGGCCGCGCGCGTGGATGCGGCGGATCTCACCCGACGGGCGGACGATGCGCGCCTCGTAGTCGAAGCCGTCGCCGCGCTGCATCGCGTGTTCCAGCACCTGCGCGACATGCGCACGATCGTCGGGGTGGTAGCACTCGATGGCGCGCTGGTAGTCCGGAACGTAGGTGGCCGGGTCGAGGCCGAGCACGCGGTAGATCTGCGGCGACCAGAAGACGGATCGATCCTTCACGCCGAGCCGCCAGTGCCCCACGTCGGCCACCTGCTCGGAGAGCGCGAGGAGCTCGGCTCGCTGCGAGAGCTCCTCGGTCATGTCGCGCAAGGTGGCGACGACGCCGTTCACCTTGCCATCGCGCAGATCGGGGCTGTAGTCGCCGACGACGATCTCGGTCTTGCCGTCCCGCTCGCACGATCGGGTGAACCGCTGCGGCGTGCCGGCCAGCGCCGCCTGGAGCTTCGGCAGGTTCTCGCGGTAGCGCACCTCGCCGATGACGTCGCGAACGTGGCGCCCTTCGATCGACCCGTCGAACCCGAAGAAGCGGCGGTACGAGGCGTTGGAGAAGCGGTTGGTGAGATCGGCGTTCCAGTAGGCGATCATGTTCGGCGCCGTCTCGATCACGATCTGCAGCTGCGAGCGCGTGGCCTGCTCCGCCTCGGCGGCCACCTCGAGCGCGCGCGTCGCCCGCCGCATCGCCAGCACCTTGGTCGCCACGTTGGACAGATCGCGCAGGGTGGCCAGCTGCGCGGGCAACAGCAGGCGCGGCGTGCGATCGATGACGCAGAGGCTGCCGAGCGCTGCGCCGGTGTCGTCGACGAGCGGCGCACCGGCGTAGAAGCGGACATTGGGATCGCCGATGACCAGCGGGTTGTCGGCGAAGCGCCGATCGCGGCTCGCGTCCGGCACGATCATGATCTCGTCGGAGCGGAGCAGCGCGTGGCCGCAGAACGAGACCTCGCGCGACGTCCCGGTCATCGCCGGGTCGAGGCCCACCTTGGCGACGAAGCGCTGCGACGTCTCCTCGACGAGGCTGACGAGCGCGATGGGCACGTTGCACACGCTCGCCGCCACCCGCACGAGCGCGTCGAGCAACTCGTCCACGATCTCTTCGGCGTCCCCGTACACCCGCAGCGCGGCCAGCCGTTGCGCTTCGTTCGCCGGCAGCGCGGGGGCATCCACGACTCCAGGATCTCCCAGTTATTTCCCTCTGTCGACGCCCGCCGAGAGGGCGTTTGATTGCGAGAGCTTAGCGAATGTACATGCTGGCGAGCGATTCCGATCTCGGCTCGGCCGTCGAGGCGGGTCGATTCGACGTCGTGGCGCAGCTTGCCAGGGACCTCGAGGCGAGGCGAGTGGCGCGTGCGGGCAACGTCATCGCGTTCGCCGACAAGCGCGCGAAGCGAGGTGGCGCGTGAGCCGCGACGCTTCTACGGTGGCACGCCATGAAGAGCACCGCGCTCGTCCAGGCCGTGACTCGCAACCTGGAGCGGTTTCCCGAGGACTTTGCCTTCCGCCTCTCCGCGGAGGAGGCGGCCATCTTGAAATCACAAACTGTGATCTCAAGTTCCGGCCACGGTGGTCGCCGCACCCCGCCCTACGCTTTCACCGAGCAGGGCGTGGCGATGCTCTCGAGCGTGCTCCGCAGCGAGCGCGCCGTGCAGGTGAACATCGAGATCATGCGCACCTTCGTACGGCTGCGCGAGATGCTCGCGACCCACGCAGACCTGGCGCGGAAGCTCGCCGCGCTGGAGCG
>JAMFST010000204.1 GCA_026225435.1 Labilithrix luteola | reverse complement strand
GCCAAGTGCAGACGCGCACGGGCCGACCGCGCCGGCACCGGACGGGGAGGCGCGGCGGGACATGAGGGAGTTCGCGGCGCTCGATGCGGCCGACGGGACTCCCACCCACTCGCTCGGTGGCGATGACTACGCGGCGATGTACGAGGTGCTCGGTCGTCGCTTCCGTCGCAGCCTGGCCGCGAAGGAAGAAGCGGTCCGCCAGCAAGCGGGGGAGCCGCCGGCGAGGCCCAGGACCGCCAGTGCCGACGGAGGCGACGCCGACGACGTCGACGACGCCGAGGACGCGACCGAGACGGCCGAGAGCGCCTGGGACCTCCCCGACCTCTTCGTCGTCGACGGTGGCCGCGGTCAGCTCGGCGTCGCCCTCGCGGCCGCCCACGATCTCGGCCTCCACGATCTGCCCATCGTCGGTCTGGCCAAGGAGAAGGAGAACATCGCCGGCGAGACGCTGGTCGATCGCGTCTACCTTCCCGGACAGAAGAACCCCATTCCCCTCAAGAGCCACTCTGCCTCACTCTTCTTTCTCGCCCGCGCTCGCGACGAGGCGCACCGCTTCTCCAACCGCGCGCGCGAGAAGCTGGGAAAGGGGCGCCGCCTGCACTCCGCGCTCGACGACGTCCGTGGCATCGGCGCCGCGACGAAGAAGGCGCTCCTCAAGCACCTCGGCAGCCTGAACAAGATCCGTCAGGCCAGCGACGCCGAGCTCCTCGCGGTTCCCGGCGTGACAGCCCGCCATGTAACCGCGCTGCGCCGCGTGTACGCCGCTCCCGCACCGCCCACGCTGACCACACCAGAAGAAAAAACCAACGCCGTCGATTTGGACACGGGAACCCCCGCGCCCGACCACTACAACCCTGACGCGGAAGCGTGAGTCGCCTCCGGCTCGTTCGATCCGCTGAACGTGCGTTGACCGTCGGATCGCGCACGGGTAACGTTCGCGAGCGAAGTTCTGTTCGTCCCACCGTTTGGAGCACCGCCCAAATATGCGTTCCGTGACCGCACGTCGGACCTTCGTTCGACGCCCCGCGCGCCCTGCACACCTCGCCGCCGGCCTGATCGCCGTCGTCGCAGCCGCCTCGGCGCTCGTCGGCTGCCTCGATCGTCAAACCGTCGGCGACGACCCGACGGTGAAGACGAACTTCGAGACCACCGTGCAGCAGACGGCGGTGGACCAGGTCGACATCCTCTTCATGATCGACAACTCCACCTCCATGGGAGACAAGCAGAAGCTCCTCTCCGCGGCGGTGCCGAACCTGGTCAGCCGGCTGGTGCAGCCGAACTGCCTCGATACGGATGGCGTGACCATCCTCGGGCAGGTCGACCCGAGCACGCTCACCTGTGCCACCGGCACCCCGGAGTTCCCGGCGGTTCACGACATGCACATCGGCATCGTCAGCTCGTCGATCGGCGACTTCGGCGTGTCCGAGGGGGGCGACAGCAACCCGGGGAACTGGGCCTGCCCGGCGCGCAACTATACCACGACGGGCAACCTGGCGGACGGCGGCACCGGGACGGTGAACCACACCGGTAACGACAGCCAGAACGACCACGCGCAGCTCCTCAACCGCACGTACGGGTTCTTGCCACTCGACGGCGGGTCCGACCCGGCGGCGGTTCCGGACGCCCAGCCGGACAACTACCTGTCCTGGTTCCCCACCGTCGCGGGCAACGCGGGCAAGGTCGCGCCGCTCACCACGGCGATCACCAGCTCCACCACGCTGCAGACCGACTTCGCTGCGCTCGTCACGGGCGTCAACCAGTTCGGCTGCGGCTTCGAAGGGCAGCTCGAGAGCTGGTACCAGTTCCTCATCCAGCCGGATCCGTGGGCGTCGATCACGGTCACCGGCAACACCGCGTCGCGCGTGGGCATCAACACCACGCTGCTCCAGCAGCGCCAGGACTTCCTCCGGCCGAACTCGCTGGTCGCGGTCATCGCCGTGTCCGACGAGGACGACTCCACGGTCGACCCGGGCGCCTTCTCCGGCACCAGCTGGGTCTTCGAGGACACGCCGAAGCTTCCGCTCCCCACCGCCGCCTGCGCGACCGATCCGTCGTCCGCGGGCTGCACCTCCTGCCAGCTCGCTCCGAGCAACCCGGAGTGCGTCGCCGCCGGGGGCAGCGGCGTCGCCACCTACCAGACCAACCCACCGACGAGCGGGGACGTCGACAGCCCGAACACGCGCTTCGCCCTCATGAAGAAGCGCTTCGGTATCGATCCGCAGTACCCGGTGAGCCGCTACCTGAACGGCCTCGTCGGCACCAACGGCTCGTTCACCGTCCCCGACCGCAACGGCGAGAAGCACGGCTCGGATGGCCGCTACGCGCCGACCAACGACTGTACCAACCCGCTCTACGCGAGCACCCTGCCGAACCTGAGCAACCTCTCGCCGACCGCCGCCACGGCGCCGACGACCGCGGACCTCAACCTCCTCTGCCAGCTGCCCACCGGCTCGCGTCAGCCGTCGCTCGTCTTCTTCGGCTTCATCGGCGGCGTCCCCTGGCAGCTGCTCACCCACGACCCGACGAACGCCACCACCGACGCCGGCGTGAGCTTCATCGCGCAGAGCTCGGGCGACGACATCCCGGCCGCGACCTGGACGCAGATGATCGGCAACAACCCCGAGGGTTACGACTACAGCGGGCAGTCGCCGTACATGCAGGTGTCGCTGGTCCCGCGCGCGGGCTTGCAGCCGGTCACGGCCTCCAACACGGCCGATCCGTTCAACGGTCGCGAGTACAACACCAACTCCACCGACCTCGAGTACGCCTGCACGTTCGAGCTGCCGGGAGCGGGCACGGACTGCAGCGACACGGCCATCGCGGCCGATCAACCCAACGTCTACCCGGGCTTCGACGGCCTCCTTCACAGCATCTGCGACTGCCAGAACACGCAGACCACCGATCCGGTGACGGGGAAGCCGGTCGACGTGGCGCCGACGGGGCCCCTGTGCGGCGCTAGCCCGAACGTCAACCAGCAGATCCGCGGCAAGGCCTACCCGGGTATCCGCGAGTTCACCCTCGTCCACGAGATGGACCAGCAGGCCGCCGCGAACGGCATCGCCGCTTCGCTCTGCCCGCGTTACTCCAACCCGAGCGAGGCCCCTCAAGGGGTCAACGATCCGAACTACGGCTACAACCCGGCCGTCGAGGCGATCATCGCCAAGCTGAAGAACGCGCTCGGCAACACCTGCCTGCCGCGCACCCTGACGCTGACCGACAACCTCGCTCCGTGCAGCATCCTCGAGCTGCTGCCGAACGCCGGTGACGAGTCGGCGTGCGACCCGTCGCTCGGCCTGTCGGTCCCCGCAGCCGACGTGCTCACCCGCTACCGCCAGGAGCAGGCGGCGTCCGGCAACGGCGACGCCAGCGCGGACCTCGCGGCCCGTCCGGTCTGCCAGGTCAACCAGCTGCCCGCCCCCTGCGTCAACTCGACCGATCCGGGTTGGTGCTACGAGACCCTGGCCCAGGACCCGGGCCTCGGAACCTGCCCCCAGGCGATCAAGTTCTCCGCCAAGGGCGCCATCACCGGCGCGCTCGTCTCGCTCGAGTGCCTCGAGTCGCAGACCGCCGCGGGCGACGCGGGGACGACCAGCCTCAAGCTGACGCTCAACCACTGAGAAGCTCGCTGCGACCACGCTGGTGAACACCGGACCGGGAGCAGGTGGGGCAGGGAAGCTCCCGAAGAAGACGATCCTCGTCATCGAGGACGAGCCGCACATCGTGATGGGGCTACGCGACGCTCTCGAGTTCGAGGGCTTCCGCGTGGTCTCCTCCGGCCGAGGGAAGGACGGTCTGGCTCTCGCTCAGCGCGACGAGCCAGACGCTGTCATCCTGGACCTGATGTTGCCGGACATGAACGGCTACACGGTGTGCGAGGAGCTGCGAAAGCAGTTCGCGCTGCTCCCCATCGTGATGCTCACGGCGCGCTCGCAGGAGAGCGACAAGATCCGCGGGCTCGACGCGGGCGCGGACGACTACGTGACCAAGCCGTTCAGCGTGAACGAGCTGGTCGCGCGAATGCGCGCCATCTTCCGCCGCGTCTCGCGCGCGCCGCTGGTCGAGGTGGTCGACATCGGCGAGGCGAAGGTGAACCTCTCGAGCCACACGCTGAGCGTGCGCGGGCAATCGCACACGCTGTCGTTCTACGAGGTGGAG
>JAMFST010000203.1 GCA_026225435.1 Labilithrix luteola | reverse complement strand
GGCGTCGAAGTAGCGCTCGATCATCTTCACGGGGTCGGCCTTGAGATCGCCCCACTCGCACTCGTTCTTGAATCGCGTCGACGAGATCTCCGCGCGCGTCGAGATCGCGCGCAGCTCCGCCATCTGCTTCTCGGTCAACGGCCGATCGAGCGCGATGAGCTCGTAGAACTGGTATTCGCTCATCGCTCCGCTCCGTCCTATTCGATCCCGAGCTCGCCCCACATCCACCGGAGATCCACCGCCTCACCCGGCGGGAGCTGGCTCTCGCTGTGCTCGATCTCCTTGAGCAGCAGCTGGAGATCCTTTCGCCTCTTCGGGACCTTCGCCGCCTCGCGCGGCGTGAGGTTGCCCAGCGCCGGGACCGGGGAGTCGAGCCAGTCACGCTGATGCTGCATCTTCAGCTCGCGCAGCGCCGCGAGCAGCTCCGGCGGTGTAGCCGTGCGCGGGTGCGCCCCCGCTCCTCCCGCCGACGCGCGCATCTGGCGCATCATGACGTCGGGGTCCTCGTGCTCGCGCAGGCTGTGCTTCACGATGCCCGGGAGCGCGGTCTCGACCTTCGCGCGCAGGTCGTCGGCGCGGCGCACGGAGTTGCTCTCGAGGACGAGCATCGCGCCCTTCACCTCCGCCCGACCGACGATGGTGTTGTCCCAGCTCCGGTGCATGGCGTTGCCGGCCTTGTGAACGACGAAGGTCTGCGTCGCCGCGGCGCGCGAGTCACCGTCCTCCTCCCCCAGCTGCCCGAGGACCTCGACGACCTTCGGCCGATCCGCAGCGGCGAACGTGTAGCGGTCCTTGGTCAGGAGGAGCGGGTCGCCGTCCGTGTTGGCCAGCTGCGGCAGCTGCATCCGCCGCTCGTCGTCTTCCTCCACGGCGTCCTCCCAGGCGGAGAGCAGCTGCGCGAGCGGCATCTTCTCCCGCAGCTGCTCCACCGAGACGGCACGCGTGCGGACGCCGAGCTGACGGCGCACGTGCTTGATCAGCTCGGCGCCGAGCCGCGGCCCGAGAGGACGAGCGTGCATTCCCACGAAGACCGACATCCCCTCGAAGTCCACGACCCTGCCGAGGACGAGGTGGTGGACCTTGAGGATCGACGAGCCCTGGCGCTCGAGCACCTGGTGCTCCTTTCCGGTGAGGACGTCGCGCACGACGAGCGAGCGGCCAGGGACCACGCTCACGATCTCGCGGACGGACAGCCAGGCTGCGCCTTGCGCCTCGAGCCAGGACCGCTCCCGCGCCGCCAGCTTCACGTGAGGCGCGCGCAGCAGCCGCTCGGCGGCGGTGAAGCCGTCGACCGGCAGATCGTACATGGCGCAGGGGATGAGGAGCTGCAGCGCGAGATCATCGAGCTCGGGCACGCCGACCTCGTCGAAGAAGTCAGGAAGCCACCTGGTCTGCGTCGGCTCGGCCTTCACGAACTGCGTCAGCCGCTCGATCGTCTGTCGATCGAGGTCGTGCAGGAGGAGCGCGCGCCGCAGCTCGTCTCTTCCCCCTTCCTGCTCGACGAGGTGGCACTTCTTGTACTTCTTTCCACTCCCGCACGGACACGGATCGTTTCGCCCGACGTCGGCCATTTGCGCACCCAAGGATCGCGTGGACGGCGCGTCAAGGGGCTAGCGTCCGATGAAGACCGCGGGGGACCATCGAGCCGCCCGCGCGCGCTACGCCAGCTCGGACTCGTACCCACCAAGCTCCTCGGTGAGCCGCGTGAGCGATCGCATCCCGGCGCGCCGATCACGATCGCGCGTCTGCTTGAACGACAGGACGTCCTCGATCCGCAGGCGACGATGCTTGCCGGTCTTGGCGAACGGGATGCGCTTCTCGTCGAGCAGGCGCACCAGATACTGCCGGGACACCTGCAGCAGATCCGCCGCCTGCTGGGTGGTGACCTCCTGACCGACGGGGACGACCGTGACCGAGTCACCCCGCGCCATCACCTCGGCGACACGCTCGAGCACGTGCACACCGGCAAGCGATCCTCGACGAGTTGACTGCCGAAGCGGAGAAGCACGGGCTCGGGTACTGACGGACCATGGCGTTCGTTGTCGTCTACGACGCCTGCGTCCTCTTCCCTGCCCCGCTTCGCGATCTCCTCCTCCGGCTCGCGACCACCGGCTTCGTGCGAGCTCGATGTGTCCCGGCTCCTCACCGCTTCTTCGCTCGCCGCGCGCCCGGCACCTTGCCGATACGCGGATCGCCCTGACGGATGAGCGCGCACGCACGCAACACCGACGGTT
>JAMFST010000202.1 GCA_026225435.1 Labilithrix luteola | reverse complement strand
GGTGCTGAGGATGGTCGCATAGACGTTGGTGAACGTCGGGTCGAGCGGCGCTGCGTCCGGCGTGCCCGAGTCGACGATGCCCGAGTCGGAAGGACCGCTGTCCGTGCCCGGTGCAGCGTCGGCCGCAGGAGCGGCGTCGGTCGTGGTGGCGGCGTCCTGCTTCGTGGTGGTGCTAGCGTCCTGCGTGCTGCCGGCGTCCGACGTTCCGTTGGTGGTGTCGTCGTCGTCGCCGTTACCGCAAGCGAAGAGCAGGCCGGCCGCGAGCGCCGTGAGCGATGCGGTGTAGATCAAGCGAATTTTCATAGGTTGCCTCCACTCGGAAGGCTGTAACACTCTGCAGCATGGAACAAGCCTGGTTCCGGAAAGCCAGTGTTGCCGGATGGCACGTCTCGGTGCGTCTCAAGCCGTCTCGCTGGTCTCCCCCTTGCGGGTGAAGCTCGCGACGAAGGCGACGGGGGCCCACAGAGGAAAGAGCAGCGGCAGGCAGCGGGTGCACATGGCGAAGGCGGCGAGCCCGGTCGCGTGCGTGCCGTCTCGTCGCGTGATGACCAGCGCGTGCCCCCGCTTGAGCTGGTCGGGCTTCCACGGCTGGATGTCGAAGCGCGCCAGCCAGTCGAGCAGCGCCACGAAACGCGCGGTGAAGACGGCGCGCGGATTGTCCGGATCGAACGACAGCCGCCGCGCGAGCGTGTCCGGCGTGGCGAAGAGCGCGTAGATCGAGAGTGTCAGCCAGGTGAAGATCTCCACCTTGCTGGTCACCTGGATGGTCAGGTGGAACATCGTCCCCCACCACAGCGCGAAGATGCGCGTGCGCTTGGAGAGCAGCGCGAAGGCGAGGAAGAGCTCCGTGGCGATGGCCAGCTTGGCCAGGAGCCCGGCGGTGAACGGCTGCTGGAAGAGGTGAATCAAGTTGGCCGGGACGCCGTAGCTATCCGCCTGGTAGCCGTAGCGGAAGAACCGGTCGCCGAGGACCGAGCCGTCACGCCAGTCGGGATCGAGGAGCTTGGCGCCGCCCGAGGCGAGGTACACGAGACAGCACTGCAGCTGCACGAGGCGCTGCGCCCAGAGCGGACCGACGCGCGACGAGGCGCTCGTCTCCTCCGGCGCGGTGATCTTGAAGGAGCGATCGCAGGGGGTGAAGGCGAGGAGGAAGGCGTAGCAGGCGAGCGCGAAGCGGTTGTGGTGCAGCTGGATGCGGTCGCAAAGCATCACGTAGAGCGAGAGCAGCGCGCTGAAGAAGAGCGCGTACCTCGCCCGGTGACCGACGGTCACCATCACCGCCAGGATCACGCGGATGGCCAGCAAGGTGGCGTACCACCTCAAAGGGAGCACCCACGACTCGGGAAGGATCGGCAGGTGGAATGCGTCGCCGAAGTAGCCGTGCTGCGACAGGTCTTGCCCGAGAACCAGCGCGTGCCAGAAGAGGAACAGGCCGATGAGCGCGCGCACCAGCCCGAGGACGTAGGTGTCCCCGAGCTCGAGCGCCCAGCGTCGCGGCCCGTTGATCATGGCGTGACGACCGCGCTCGCGTGGGTGACGACCGCCTCGTGCCCGTTGCGATGCACGGTGAGCGTGAGGTTCAGGGCGCGGGTCTCGCCGTCCGGCTCGAGGTGCAGGGCGACGTCCGCCAGCGCGGCTTGCCAGCGGGTGACCTGCGCGGCGGCGCTGTACGAGGCGGGGATGGTGCGGTCGAAGGTGGCGAGGATCCGCTCCTTCACCCGATCGTGCCAGGAGCAGTTGTGGCCGCGGCCGGTGGGCTCGCGGGTGGTCCAGGTGCCGTCCTCGACGGGAAGCTCGACCGTACGGCCCGCGTGGACCACGGTGCGCGTGAGGTGCGCCTCGATGGTGGAGGACTCGCTGAACATGCGGAAGCCGAAGGCCGCGTCGGGGCGATCTCCTGCGGTGCTGATGAGCGCGGCCTGCACGCCGAACCAGGCGAGCGCGAAGGCGACGCGTGCGAGGACGACCGTGTCGGGCACGGCGCAACTTCAGTCTTCTTCATGCCCGAACGCAATCCCACAGCACCTGGAGCCGGCCCGCGCGCGACAAACTCGCCGAAGGGGCCGGGTCGTGCCAGATTCGAGGGCGGTGGCACCCGGAAAGTGGCCTTTGTCGTGGGGTTTTGCCTTGGCCGGTCTGGTCGGGGTGGCGCCTGCGTTGACGGCGTGCGGCGATCCGGCGCCGGCCACCAACGTGTCGGACGACGCCTTCGCGGCCATGGCGCGGCTCGGGCGGCCCAAGCCGGCGGGCGTGCCTTCTCCGGTGAACGCCGCTCCGCCGGCGGAGATTCCGCGGCCGGGGATCGCGCTGAAGAACGATCAGGCGCTCGAGCGGTTCTACCAGGCGCTGGCCACGCTCGAGGAGCGCTCGGCGACCACCGACGTGCGCATCGTGCAGTTCGGCGACTCGCACACGGCGGCGGATCTGGAGACCGGGGAGGTGCGCCGCGAGCTGCAGGCGCGCTTCGGCGACGGCGGCCGCGGCTTCGTGCCGCTCGGCGAGCCGTACAAGAATTACTACCAGGAGGGGGTCCGCGTCGGCTCGTCGGGCTTCAAGGGGGAGCACGGCAAGCTGGTCCACGGCCACCAGACCGGTGACGGCGCGTACGGCCTGATCGGCATGTCGGTGGTCGGCTCGCGACCCGGGGCGCGCGCCTGGACCGACGCGAAGACGCCCTCCTCGCGCATCGAGCTCGCGTACCTCGCGCAGCCGGGGGGCGGCTCGCTGGACCTCTCGGTCGACGGGCGCAGCTACGGCCGCGTCTCGACCGCCTCGCCGGACTTCGCCTCCGCCTTCCAGCTGGTCGACGTCCCCGAGGGGCCGCACCACATCGAGGCGGTCGCCATGGGCGACGGCGAGGTCCGCATGTTCGGCGTGGCGCTCGATCGCAGCGCGCCCGGCATCAGCCTCGACGCGCTCGGGATCAACGGGGCGCGCATCACCACGCCGCTCTCCTGGAACGAGACGCACCTCGAGGCGCAGCTGCGCCACCGCGACCCGGCGCTGGTGGTGCTGGCGTTCGGCACCAACGAGGCGGGCGATGACACCTCGGCGTCGACCTACGAGCGCGAGCTGATCGAGCTGGTCGGCCGCGTCGGGCGTGCCGTGCCGAACGCTTCGTGCCTGCTCCTCGGTCCGGCCGACCGCGCGGGCAAGACCACCGACGGCGGGTGGCAGACGATGCCCAAGCTCCTCGAGGTCATCGACTCGCAAGCGCGCGTCGCCGCGGCCGCGGGCTGCGCCTTCTACGATCAGCTCGCCGCCATGGGCGGCCCGGGCACCATCGCCAGCTGGGCGTCGGAGTCACCGGCGCGGGCGCGGCCGGATCATGTCCATTTCTCCCTCGAGGGATACCACCAGCTCGGGGCGTTGTTCTCGCGCGACGTGCTCGCGTCCTACGACGGGTGGCGACGGGCGCACGGGGTCGACCTCGGGCCGGGCACCATGCCGCCGGCGGCCGTTCCGCCGCCGGCCAGCGTGCCGTCGGTGCTCCCGGGCGATCCCGAGCCCGCCGAGCCGTCGGTCGCCGCGCTGCGACCGTAGCGCTCGCCTCACGCGGGCGGATTACTCCTTCGTCCCGGTCAATGTATAATTGATCGTGCAGGGGAGCGTGTCGTAGTCGCCGCCGGACGAGGTGAGCTGATCGGTGCAGTCGGTCGCCGCGGAGACGTCGGTGGCGGCGGTGAAGGTGTACACGGCCGTGCCGGTGAAGCTGGTCGGGCTGGTGGCCGCGTCGAAGGTCAGGGCGAGCGAAGCCGACTGCGTCAGGTTGCAGGCGCCTTCGCCGGCGTCGGTCGCGTCGACGTTCGAGGTGCTGGCCATGGTGAGCGTGGCCGCCGTGCCCGAGAGCGTGCCGGTCAGCTCCGACGTGGTCCCGGACTCCTCGAGGTACACCGTGGTGCTGTCGAGCGAGAGCTCCGCGTCGAAGTCCCAGGGATTGGCCGGACCGACGCCGCTGCCGCAGGTGTTGGTCCCGAGCGTCCCCACGACGGTGAATGTCCCCCACGACGTGCCCGGGAGCGCGGCGGTGTTCGTGCAGCCGGCGGAGGTCGCGCCGGCGAGGGCGAACACCCCGACGGCCACCCAGAGGTGCCGGGCGGCCAGGGGAAGGGTGGACAGCTGGCCTCGCGATTCGCGGATGGAGCTCACGAGGATCGACTTGTTAGGAGCCTTGTGTTGCTCGATTGTGTCGGATGGATTGCTCGCGGTTGCTCGGCAAGGCGGGGGGGCGGATGAACGGTCGAGCGGTGGGATGAACGCGAATGTTCAAAAGTATGAGGATGGCACCAGCTCGTACTTCGCGCTCAGCGTGGGCGCAGACGACGCACCGGCGCTGGCCACGGCCCTTCGCCGTGCGGGACACGCGGCGGACGGTTACGCACTCGAGGCGGTCCTCGTGCGCCTGAGCGAGATCGGCGAACCTGTCTGGGCGGCGGAGCTGCACTTCGATTCCGAATCCGACGCCTGCACGGTGCGCTGCGCGAGGCGAGCGCCGTTGATTCACCTCTCCCGCCGTCTCGCGCGCCGACTGGAGAGCCCCGCGCGGCTCCGGCGGCTGGTCGGGGGGCTCACTTCGCTGCGTGAGGCGTAGGTGAACGCGGATTCAGCTACGGGACAGCGGCTCCCACGGGACCCCGATCGCGTCGCCGCGTAGCAGGCTCTTGTAACGCTTGAAGGCCGATTACGGACGTTACAATCGGCGGAGTCTCGACGGGCCACCCACCGCCCTGGAGCTGCTGCCGTCGAACCGGCCCGGTGCGTCCTCGGCGTGGCGATCAGTCTTCTGCCGGCGGGGGCGCCGGCTTCGCCGCCGTACCCTTGCTCGCGTCGCGACCCTGGTACCCCGCGACGAACGCCTTCGTCAGCATCCCGCCAATCACCTCCGCCCCGGCCGGGGTCGGGTGCGTCAGGTCCCAGCTGCCCAGCTGCGGGGACGCCTTCACCCACTTGCTCATCGCGCCGTCGCCGCCCATCGCCGAGAACGTGTCCCAGAAGGCGACGCCGTGCGCCTTGGCCACCGCGCGCTGCGACGCCACCAGCTTGGCGATCACCGGCTTGCTCACGAGCGCGCTGGAGTCGTTCTTCTCCGCGCGATCCAGCGGCGCACACAAAAGTACACTGGCGTTCGGCGCTGCCGCCTTCACGGTGTCGACGATCGCGCCCAGAGCCTTCTCGTAGGTCGCCGCGTTGAAGGAGCCGTCCTCGCTCTCGTTCGTGCCGTACTGCAGGACCACGAGCGCCGGCTTGGCGAGGTCCATCTGCTCCTTCCAGTGCGCGGCGTTCATCTGCGCCAGCAGCTTCACCCGCGCGCCGTTGGCGCCGAGCGCGCTGTACACCACGCCGGGCACGTCGCGTTCGAGCTCGACGCCGAAGAGGCGCGCGTCGCCGTTTCCCGTCGGGCGGATCGTCAACGACGCTTCTCCGTCCGGCACGGTGACCGAGTGGATGCGCGGGGCGACCTCGTCCCCCTTGGTCGAGAACGTCTCGACCGCGCCCCCCTTCACCTTGGTCTCGACGTCGCCGCCGTTCGGCTTCTCGAGATAATAAATGTCGAAGCGGCTCACCTTCTTGCCGAAGTCGCCGGTGCCTGCGGTGCCGAAGGTGGCCCACTCGCCGCCGTTGCCGTGGAAGGTCACGCCGCCCAGGCCGTAGAAGCCGTCCTTGGTGAACGGGCCGGTGATGCGCTGCGCGCTCCAGCCCTCGGAGGCGGAGTGGCTCACGTCGTTGTGGAAGTACCACTCCCACGGGTTGGCGATGAGGATGAACCCGTGCCCCGCGTCGCCGAAGCGCGCCTGCATCTTGCGGCGCACCGTGCCGGAGATGAAGTCGGCGGTGATGACCGAGTCGCCGTAGTGCAGCACGCGGGTGACGGCGCCCGCGGTCTTGGCGTCGGTCGCGGCGAGCGACGTGTAGAATGCATGCATCGCCTCGCCGGTCGGATCCTCGATCGCCTGCTCGGCGACCACCTTGGGACCTTCCTTCACCGCGGGGACCGCCGCGCTCGCTGTCGCCGCCGGCTCCGGCGTCGCGGTCGCGGGGAGCGCGTTGGTGATCGTCCCCTCGTTCTCCGTCGCCTTCAGCGCTTGCTCACCGACGGTCGGCGCTGGCGTCGCCTCCGCCACCGGGACCGGCGGCGCCGATTCGCGGTCGGCGCCCGGGACGGGCTTCTCCCACGGCGCCTGCACCACGCGCAGCGAACGCCAGGTCTCCCCCGGCACCGGCAGGTACGGGATGGCCAGGAGCGCCAGCATCACCGCGAGCGCGGTCACGGGCTTGGAAGGCGCAGCGGCGGATCCCACGAGACTGCGGCCCCGCATACCGCATGTTGCCGCTCGCGCAAAAGCCTCCTAGTCAGGCGCGCTGTCCGATGCTGTTCAACAGCGCCCTCTACGGCGTCTTTCTCCTTGCGGCCTACGCGGTCTTCTGGACCCTATCGAAGCGCCGGCTGCCGCGCGTCCTCTTCCTCGTCGCGGCGAGCTACGGCTTTTACTTCTACGGCACCTGGGACAGCGCCACCGAGCAGCAGGTCCCCGGCGGCCCGTTCCTCTGGGCCCTGCTCTGTCTCGGGATCATCTTCGTCGGCAGCACCATCGACTTCGCCGTCGGCAAGAAGCTCGGTCGCACCGAGTCGAAGCGGGCGCGCAAGGCGCTGCTCCTCGTCTCCATCGTCTACTACCTGGGCGTCCTCTCGCTCTTCAAGTACTGGAACTTCGCCGTCGACTCGTTCGCGCAGCTCTTCGCCGCGGCCGGTCTCCACGTGCAGCCGACGCACCTGCGCCTGGTGCTCCCGTTCGGCATCTCGTTCTTCACCTTCGAGACGATGAGCTACACGATCGACGTGTACCGCAAGGAGATCCCGCCAGCGGATCGGTACCTCGATTATCTCCTCTTCGTCTGCTTCTTCCCGCACCTCGTCGCCGGCCCCATCGTGCGCCCGCACACCATGCTCCCGCAGCTGGCGGAGACGCCGGTGATGGACGCCAACCAGCAAGCCGACGGCATGTGGCGCATCGCCCAGGGGCTGTTCAAGAAGGTCGCCATCGGCGATTTCCTCGCGCAGAACCTGGTGAACCGCGTCTTCGACAACCCCGAGCGCTACTCGTCTCTCGAGGTCGCCATCGCGGTCTACGCCTACGCCATCCAGATCTACTGCGACTTCTCCGGCTACACCGACGTCGCCATCGGCAGCGCGCAGCTCTTCGGTTATCGCCTCCCGCCCAACTTCGATCGCCCGTACCTCTCGCTCGATCTGCAGGACTTCTGGCGCCGCTGGCACATCTCGCTCAGCTCGTGGCTGCGCGACTATCTGTACATCCCGCTCGGCGGCTCCAAGCACGGTACCTGGAAGACCTACCGCAACCTCTTCCTCACCATGCTGCTCGGCGGGCTGTGGCACGGCGCCGCCTGGACCTTCGTGATCTGGGGCGCGCTCCACGGCGGCATGCTCGCGGTCAACCGCTGGGTCTCGCAGCACCAGACGCTCGGCACGTGGAAGATGCCCAGGCCCCTGTCGATCTTCCTCACCTTCCAGTTCGTCTGCTTCGCCTGGATCTTCTTCCGCGCCTCGAGCTTCGAGCTGGCGATGCTGGTCCTCAAGCGCATCGGCAAGGGGGAGCTCGGGGTGGAGCACCTCACCCAGAACGTCTTCCTCGTGCTCGCGCTCGGGTTCGTGCTGCACCTGGTTCCCCGCTCGTTCATCGCTCGAGCCAAGGAGCAATGGACCCGCTCGCCTGCCTTTGTACAGGGGGCCATCCTGGCGGCATTCGCTTACGGTTTGCACCGCGTCGCCGGCGCGAAGGCGGAGCCGTTCGTCTACGGTCAGTTCTGACCATGAAGCCACCGCTCAAGACCCGCATCGCCCGCCGCCTCGGAAAGATGCTCAAGAACGTCCACGCCGGCGAGAAGCACCTCGCCTGGAACGACGTGCTCGCGCCCGGGTACCCGCCGCCGGCGATCGTCGCGGTCACCAGCACCTCGTTCCAGAACGAGACGACCATCCCCATGCGCCATGCCGGTGAGGGCGTCGGCTCCAACGTCTCCCCGCCGCTCGCCTGGTCCGGTGTCGCCGCCGGCGCCGTCGAGATCGTGATCATCGTCGAGGACACCGGCGCGCCCACCCCGCGCCCCATCGTCCACGCGCTCGCCTACGGGATCGACCCGAAGACCACGCACATCGGCGAAGGGCGCCTCTCCACCGGCGCCCGGACCGACACCACCAGCGGCGGCGAGATATCCTTCGGCAAGAACACCATGGGCAAGACCGAGTACTCGGGACCGCGGCCCATCCCGAGCCACGGTGTCCACACGTACGTCTTTCAGGTGTTCGCCCTCTCCCGCCGCTTGTCCTTCACCGACACGCCGTCGCGCAGCGATCTGGTGAAGGCGATGAAGGGGGCCGTCATTGCCCGCGGGCGCCTCGACGGCACCTACGAGCGCTGAGCGAGCCACGTCTCGACAAAACGAAGCCGGCGTCGCCCCGAAGGACGACGCCGGCTTCACCTCACGCTGGCCGCGAACGGCTAGCTACTTGGTGCACTGCCACATGACCGTGCTGGCGAGCACCAGGCCATTGGCATCGGTGCCGTCGTTGCCGCCTCCCTGGAACGTCTCGGCTCCGGGCGACGAGCAGGACGTGCCGCGTTGGGCGAGACTGCACGTGTCTCCGCCCGTGCCGCCATACGCAGCCAGCGTCGAGTACCCGAGCTGATTGCAGATCTGCGTCGCGTGGTAGGTGTTCGCGCCCGTTTCGCCGTTGTTGGCGGAGATCCAGAGCGCGGAGGCGCTCGAGGTGCAAACGACCCACGGTGAGCCGGACTCCGGATCGGTGCCGGTGGTGCAGGGCTGCGGATAAGCCAGCGGAATGCACCGGCCGGTCACGCAAGCGTTGTTGGCGGGGCACACGGTGCCGCACGCGCCGCAGTTGCTCGGATCGTTCTGCTCGTTCGTGCAGTCTCCGCTGCAGTTGGTGAGACCTACCTGGCAGCTGATCGTGCAGACACCCCCGCTGCAGATGTCACCGGCCGCGCAGGCATGGGCGCAGGTGCCGCAGTTGTTCGTGTCGGTCTGCAGGTTGTCGCAGGTCCCGCTGCAGCTGGTGAGGCCGGCCTGGCAGGACAGAGCGCAGCTTCCCGCCGAGCACACGTCGCCCGCCGGGCAGGCGTGGCCGCAGGTGCCGCAGTTGTTCGTGTCGGTCAGCGTGTTGTCGCAGGTGCCGCCGCAGTTGGTGAGGCTCGCCTGGCAGGAGACCTGGCAGGTGCCCGCCGAGCAGACCTGTCCGGCCGCGCACGTATGGCCGCAGCTTCCGCAGTTGGCCGGGTCGGTCTGCAGGTCGTCGCAGGTGCCGCTGCAGTTGTCGAGGCCTGCTTCGCAGGTCAGCGTGCAGGCGCCGTTGGTGCAGACATCCCCTGCCGGGCAGGCGTGACCGCAGGTGCCACAGTTGGTGGTGTCGGTCTTGAGGTTGTCGCAGACGCCGCTGCAGTTCGTCAGTGCGGCCTGGCACGAGAGGCCGCAAACCCCCGCCGCGCAGACCTGTCCGGCCGCGCACGCGGTGCCGCAGGTGCCGCAGTTGTGGTTGTCGGTCTGCAGGTTGTCGCAGACGCCGCTGCAAGCCGTGAGGCTCGCCTGGCAGGAGAGCGTGCACGCTCCGTTGGAGCAGACCGCGCCCGCTGCGCAGACCGTGCCGCAGGTGCCGCAGTTGCTCGGATCGTTCAGGAGGTTGTCACACGTCCCGCTGCAGTTGCTCAGCCCCGCCTGGCAGGAGAGGCTGCACGTGCCGACCGAGCAGGCCTGGCCGGCCATGCAGGCGTTGCCCGCGTTGGCGCCCGCGCAGGTGGTCGAGGCGCCGCAGTACAGAGCGCTGGTCGCCGGATCGACGCATGACCCGTTGCAGTTGATCTCGGTACCCGGACAGGACACGCCGCAGACGCCGGCGCTGCAGGCGGTACCGGCGGCGCACGGCGTGCCGTTCGAGCCCACGTTGTTCACTCCGCAGCCGGCCGTCGCGCCGCAGTAGAGCGGATCGGTGGTCGGGCTGATGCAGAGGCCGTTGCAGTTCACCTGGCCCGTCGGGCAGGAGATGGCGCAGCTTCCCGCGCTGCACACTTCGCCGGACGCGCAAACGGTTCCGCAGGCGCCGCAGTTGGCGCGGTCGCCGGTGAGGTCGACGCAGGCGGCTCCGGTGCTGCTGGAGGAGCCGGCGTCCGTCCCGCTGTCGGCGCCCGCGTCGGGGGCGGACGGGGTGCACAGCGTCAGGCCCGGGTTGCACACCGCCGAACAGGCGCCGGCGACGCAGGTGAGGCCCGTGCTGCACCCCTTGCCGCATCCACCGCAGTTGGCGTTGTCGCTCGTCTCGTTCACGCAGCTCTGGCCACAGGCAGTGGTGCCACCGGCGCAGGAGAGGGCGCAGGTTCCTTGCGAGCAGACCGTGCCCGCGGAGCAGACCGTGCCACATGCCCCGCAGTTCGCCGGGTCCGAGCCGAGCGTGGCGCAGGTCTCGTCACAGGCGGTCTGCCCGGTGGGACAGCTCGCGGTGATGGGGCCCGCGTCGCCCGCCTTCGCGTCCACGAGGGGCCCGGCGTCGGCTTGCGGTGGCAAGGAAGAGTCTGCCGTGGCATCGGCCGACGCATCGCCACCCGTGATGCCCACGGAATTGTCGTCGCCACCACAGCCGCCGGCCATCGCCAGCGCCGTGATCCCGAGGAGCACGATGCTCCCCGTCCAGCCCATCACTGTCCGTCGTCTCGTCATTCGGTGAGCTCTCCCGTGCGCGAATCAGGCCCCGCGCAAACTCGTGAGTAGGCGGGTGCGTGGACACGGTGTCAACGGGTCAGCTCGGCCAGTCGTCGTTCGGTCGCATCCTGGCTCACATGCCGTGAACGCGAACCTCGGCCCGCCGTGATCGCCTTCACCAGCACGTCCTTCGAGAACGAGACCACCATCCCGATGCGCCACGCCATCGCCCGCGGGAGACTCGACGGCACCTACGAGCGCTGAGCCGCGCTACCGGCCGCTCGCGGAGAACCTGACGCTGATGGTGATGCGCGCGCCGCTCTTCTGCGCGGCGATCACCGCATCGACGATCGGGCCATAGGGCGTGAGCGCGCCGGCAGCGATGATGACCAGCGCGCCTTTCATCGGCTTCCTTGTGAGCGCGCCGTCGAGCGCGGCGGTGCCGCGCAGGGGCACACCGTTCCAGGTCATCGAGCCATCTGGCAGGACCTCGATCACCGGCGGACCGAGCGCGCTGGGGCCGCTCGACGCCGGCGGTGGTAGGCCGTCGTCTGCTGCATCGGGCAGGCGAATCGCAGCGGTCTTGCGCGTAGGCTCGCCCGTCACCGAGAGCGTGAAAGGTCCTCCCTTCGCGCGGTCGAGGGCGCCCAAGACGCTGCTGAAGGCAGCGCCCGCCGGTGCGTCGATCGTGAGATCGCCGGGGGGCGCCGGCTCGACCTTCGTGGTCGGCACGACCGTGTCTGCTCCGGTAGCTGGGAGGTCCCTGGTGACCGCGGCGTTCGCAGGTCTCGCGGGCGACTTCGCGCAACCGTCCACGAGCGCCAGGGCGGCGATCGCCATCAGGCTCGTGTACGGCCGTCGCCAGGAGCTCACGAGCACGTCGCGAACCGGTCCGTCGCTTCCACCAGCGCGCTGGTGATCCCCGGC
>JAMFST010000015.1 GCA_026225435.1 Labilithrix luteola | reverse complement strand
TGCGGGCACCGAGCGACTGCGAGAGCAGCTCGACGAGATCGATGACGTTCGAGCCGCTCGCCGCGCGCGCTTCGGCGCCGCTGGTGTCGACCTTGAGGTCGCCCGCCTCGCTCTTCTCCGCCACCATCGCCTCGACCCGCTCGCGGTACTCGTTGGGGTGCAGCGCGGGGTCGAAGTGCCCGCTCATCGTCTCGATGAGGTGCAGGGCGAGGTCGCGCTCGCGCTCGGAGGTCTCCTTCACGTCCGGCATCGGGATCTCGTCGTCGGCCACCAGCTTGTCGCCGAAGCGCATCATGTCGAGCGAGAAGTAGCGCCCGCGCGGGCGGAGGATGCCGAGGCGGGTCTTGGTGCGGATCTTCGTCTTGGCGACCGCCACCTTGCCGGTGGTCATGAGCGCGTCGCGCAGCAGGAAGAAGCCGCGCGCGCTCTTGCCTCCCGGGCCAATCCAGTAGCTCTTCTCCACCAGGGCCGGGTCGATCTCGCTCGGCTCGACGAACTGGGCGATCTCGATGGCGCCGGCCGCGTCGTCTCCGTCGAGCTGGGCCAGCTCCTCCTTGGAGAAAAGCGCAAATTGCCCTTTGGACACCTCGTACCCCTTGCCGATCTCCTCCCAGGCGACGTCCCGGGCGCAGGCCGGGCAGCGGCGGACGTAGTTGATCTTGCTGCCGCACTCGGTGTGCAGCTGGGTGAACTGCGGCGTGAGATCGCGCGTCGCCGTGTACATCTTGGCCGGGATCGTCACCAGGCCGAAGGCGATTTCGCCGGACCACATCGCGCGCATGGAAAGCTCCTCTTCCTCTCGAGTCGCCGGTCATGATCCCTCCATGGCGCGCCGGCGGAAAAGAAAGAGGCCGCCCGGCGGTCGACGGCACACGCCCCACCTGGTCAAAAGCTCAGCGAAGACCCACATTCGGCCCCCCATGCCTCCCGCGCGCTTTCTCACGCCTGCCGACCCGCTGATGGCGGTCCGGGCGCTCCGGCTCGCTCCGTTCCTCGATCACGGCGACCCGCTGGCGGACCGGGCGGTGGAAGCGATCGCCCTGCGCGCACCGGATCGCCGCGGCAGCGCCGAGCTCATCGATCGGGCGCTCTCGCCGGGGGGGTGGAAGGACGCGGCCGTCCCGGCCGAGCTGCGCGTGCTGGTGGAGACGGCGCGGCACCTCCCCGCCTGGCTCGACGAGGCGGCGGCGCAGCGGGGAGGGGACATCGTCACCCGCACCGGCGTCGTCGGGGGGGTCGTGCTCGGTCTCAAGTCGCTCGTCTCCGGCTACGCCTCGCCGGGCGGGAACAAGCCCCTCGTCTTCTCCGGCCGCTTGAAGGAGCAGGCCACCAGCCGCCTCAACGAGACGTCGCGCTTCGTCCAGGCCACCTGCGCGCCCGGCACCCTGGCGCCGGACGGTGCCGGCTGGCGCATCACCTTGAAGGTGCGGCTGATGCACGCCCAGGTGCGCCGGCTGATCCTGGCCAGTGGACGCTGGGACGCGGCCACCTGGGGCTCCCCCATCAACCAGCACGACATGGCGGCCACGGCGCTCCTCTTCTCCCAGGTCTTCGTCGACGGCGTGCGCCAGCTGGGCGCGCAGGTCACGGCAGAGGAGGCCGAGGACGTGCTCCACCTGTGGCGCTGGTCGGCGCACCTCATCGGCGTCGATCCCGAGCTGCAGGTCGACGGCGAGCGCGCCGCGCAGCGCCTCTCGGACCTCATCGTCGCGACGCAGGCGAAGCCGGACGACGACTCGCGCGCCCTCACCTCGGCGTTGCTCCACTCGGGCGAGACGAACACCCGGCCGGAGGTGCGCAAGGCGCCGTCGGACGTGGGCTACGCCATCTGCCGCTTCCTCCTGGGCGACGAGCTGGCCGATCAGCTGGGCGTCCCGCGCAGCCGCTTCGAGCTCGCGGTTCCGCTGGCCATGCGCGCGGTGCAGGTGGCCGAGCGCGTGCGCCGCACGTTGCCTTCGGGGGACGCGAGCGCGCTCGATCGCGGCCGGCGCTACTGGCAGCGCGTGGTCGATTTCGGGTTCCACGATGCCAGCTCCGAGTTCCAGCTCCCGCACGCGCTCGGGGGGAGCGTCGGCGGCCAGAGCCCGATCGCGTAGGCGCTCAGAAGCGCCCTTCGACGAGGAAGACGTTCAGGCAGCTCGCGGCCGATCGCCAGCTCGTGGCGGTGGCGCAGACGATCGACCGGCGGGCCTCCTCGTCGTCGCCGAAGATCTCGATCGCGTGGCCGGGTAGCTCGGCGATGGCCGATCGCTGCGCGGCGAACAGCGGCACGGCGGCGCCGGTCTGGCGATCGACGCGCAGGAGCGGGAGGAGCGGCGTGACCGGGCGATCGGCGTGCTCGGTGCCGAGGAAGTAGGCGAAGCGAGCGTCCGCCGCCGCGAGCACCAGGCCGTCGCCCGCCGGCGGGATCGTCGCCGGATCGATCCCCGCGTCGGTCGCATCGCTCGCAGCGGAGCCTGCGACCTGGTCGCGTGCCAGGACGATCTCGCCCCCCTGGCGATTGTGGTCGCGCAGCCGGGGCGCGCCCCCTTCGAGCACCAGCTGCCGGAACATGTCGACCGGACGCTCCGCTGGCGGTCCGAGCTGCAGCGCGATCCCGCCGCTGCGCAGCGAGACGACGGTGAGCGATCCGTGTGCCCAGCTCGCGAAGTAGCGCCCATCGGGGCTCGTCGCCGAGTCCCCCGTCGCTGCCAGTGCGGGGACAGCGTCGGCGCGTCGCGCGGCGTTCGCGCCCGGAGGAACGTCCCACGTGTCGACCGACGTCTCGGCGTAGGTCGACGCCTCGGTCACCGTCGTGCCGTCGTCGGAGATGGTGAAGGTGGCCTCCTCGAGGGGCCGCGGATCCGGCAGCCGCACCAGCGTCACCCCGCGCGCCAGGTCGAACACCTCGAACCCGTAGGCGCTCGTCAGGTACGCCCGCTTCCCGCGGATCTCGAGCAGCTCGCGCGATCGCCCGTCCTCCGTCAGCCGGCGCAGCTTGCGGCGCAGGCTCACCGCGCCGGTCTGCGCGTCCAGCAGCGTGAGCTCGTCGCC
>JAMFST010000201.1 GCA_026225435.1 Labilithrix luteola | reverse complement strand
GTCGGCTGCTGCGTCCCCACGGGGTTCGGCGCGGCGACCACCGCGGCCGGCACGCGCCCGGGCGAGGTCGTCGTCGTCTTCGGCATCGGTGGCATCGGCGCCAACGCCGTGCAAGGCGCGGTCGCTGCGGGCGCGCGGATGATCATCGCGGTCGATCCGGTCCCCTTCAAGCGCGAGATGGCGCTGAAGCTCGGCGCGACGCACGTGATCGATCCGGCCAACGAGGACGCGCGGAAGAAGATCCTCGAGCTCAGCTACCACCGCTATGCCGACCGGGTCATCGTCACCATCGGCAACCCGACGGCCGAGGACATCGGGCTGGCCTTCCGCTGCGTGCGCAAGGCGGGGCGGCTGGTGCTCGTCTCGGTGACCAACACCCAGATCCGCGCGCTGCCGATCTCCCCCTTCGAGCTGGCCATGCTCGGCAAGCAGATCGTCGGGACGGTCTACGGCGACACCACCGCGCGCGAGGGCGTGCCGCGCCTGCTCGAGCTGTACAGCGCGGGGAAGCTGAAGGTCGACGAGCTGATCACCCGGACCTACAAGCTCGATGAGTTGAACCAGGGCTACCAGGACATGGTCGACGGGAAAAATATCCGCGGCGTGATCCTCCACGAACACTGAGAACCGAGTCCGCGCATGCCTTCCCTGACCGAGACCGTACAGCTCGGATCTCTCACCGCCCCCAGCCGGATCGTCTTCGCCGCACACCGGACGAACTTCGCCACCCACCGGAAGCTCGAGGCGCGGCACGTCGGTTATTACGAGGCGCGCGCGCGGGGCGGTGCCGGGGTGGTCGTCCTCGAGACGGTCACCGTGCACCCGAGCGACTGGCCCTACGAGTACGCGCCCATCGGCTACGAGCCGAGCGTGGTGCCGGGGTATCGCGCCGTCGCCCAGGCGGTGAAGAAGCACGGGGCGATCGCGCTCGCGTCGCTGGGGCACACCGGCGGTCAGGGCTCGAGCCACTACTCGCAGGCGCCGCTGTGGGCGCCCACGCCCATCCCCGAGGTGAACAGCCGCGAGGTGCCCATGGAGATGGAGCCCGCGGACATCGAGACGCTGGTGAAGGCGTTCGCCCGGGCCGCAGTGTTCGCCATCGAAGGCGGGCTCGACGGCGTCGAGATCAACGTCGGGCAGTCGAGCGTGCTGCGCCAGTTCCTCTCGCCGCTGACCAACCGGCGCGGGGACGACTTCGGCGGCAGCCTGGAGAACCGCGCGCGCTTCGCGCTGCAGGTGATCGCGGCGGTGCGCGAGGCGATCGGCCCCTCGGCGCTCCTCGGCGTGCGCGTGGTCGGCGACGAGTATGCCCCGTGGGCCGGCCTGGTGCCGGAGACGGCGGCCGAAGCGGCGGCGCTGCTGGCGAAGGACGCGGACTTCGTCAGCGTCACCAGCGGAAGCATCTACAGCCTGCACATGACCCGCGCCGGGCTGTACGCCGCGCCGGGGCATTCGGCGGGGCTGGCGGCGACGATCAAGGCGAAGCTTCAGGACCGCGTGCCGGTGTTCGCGCAGGGGAGCGTGGTCGACGCGGACATGGCCGAGTCGCTGCTGAGCGAGGGGAAGGCGGATCTGGTCGAGATGACCCGCGCGCTCATCGCCGAGCCAGAGCTGGTGGCGAAGTGGCGCACCGGGACGGCGGAGTCGAAGAAGTCGATACGACCGTGTGTACTCTGCAACCAAGATTGCGTGGTCGAGACGGTGCAGAACGCGCGGCTCGGCTGCATCCAGAACCCGGCCGCCGGGTACGAGATCGCCGAGGAGTTCCGGCCACTCGCGCTGAACAAGGCGCGGGCAAAGAAGCGCGTGCTCGTGGTCGGCGCCGGGCCGGCGGGGATGGAAGCGGCGCGGGTGGCGACCTTGCGCGGGCACCAGGTCACCGTGGTCGGCGCGAACAAGGGCGGGGCGGTGCGCATCGCCGCGGCGGCACCGGGGCGCGCGCGTCTCGGGCTGGTGAGCGACTGGCTCGAAGGGCAGCTCGCCGACCTCGGCGTCACCGTTCAGGAAGCGACCGTGACCGCCGAAAGCCTGCCGGCGCTGGTGAAGGAGCACCAGGCGGACGTGGTGCTCCACTGCACCGGCGCCGCCCCCAAGCGCCGGCGCTTCGTCGAGCTCACCGCGGACGCGAAGACCGTCACCCCGCGCGACGTGCTCGGCGGGAAGGTCCAGAAGCCGGCGCTGCCGGAAGGGAAGGCGCCGCGCGCGCTCGTCCTCGACGAGGCGGGCGATCACGCCGGCATGGGCACCGCCGAATGGCTGGTCGACAACGGCTGGGAGGTCACCGTGATCAGCCACGACATGTTCGTCGGCCAGCGCCTCACCGCGACGATGGAGCTGACGCCCTACAACCAGCGCGCTGCAGGAAAGAAGATCCAGCTGCGACCGCAGGTCGAGATCCAGCGCATCGGCAACGGGCGCGTCGACGGGGTCGACATCTACTCGCGCGCGCCGATCACCTTCGAGGCGGAGCTGATCGTCGACGTGAGCTACGAGGTGCCGCGCGCCGGTCTGACCGCCGACGAGGACGCGCTCACCGCCGGAGACGCCGTGGCGCCGCGCCGCATCGGGCAGGCGATTCTCGAAGGACACCGACTGGGGCGATCGCTATGAGCTCGGAAGCGGCACACGCGCGGAACGTCCGCACCAAGCAGAAGCTGCTGTTCACGCCGATCAAAGTCGGCAGCATGCAGCTCGACAACCGCATCGTCTTCTCGGCGCACCTGACGAACTACGCCGAGGACCAGCGGCCGTCGGAGCGGCAGGCGTACTACTACCGGGAGCGCGCCCGCGGCGGCGCCGGGCTGGTGATCACCGAGGAGCACTCGGTCCACCCGACCGACCACCCGTACGAGAAGCTGATCCACGCCTTCCACGAGGACGTGATCCCCGGCTACCAGCAGATCACCACGCTGGTGCACCGCGAGGGGGCGAAGATCCTCGCGCAGATCAACCACAACGGCGGGCAGGCGAGCGGGATGTACACGCGCCTTCCGGTGTGGGCGCCGTCGGCGGTCGCCGATCCGCTCTTCCGCGAGGTGGCCAAGGCGGTGACCCTGCGCGAGATCGAGGAGATCGTCGCCGGCTACGCCAAGGTCGCG
>JAMFST010000200.1 GCA_026225435.1 Labilithrix luteola | reverse complement strand
GAGCGGGCCGACGAGGGGATGAGGACGAACGAGGCGAGGGCGGCAGATGCCGCGATCGAGACCACCAGTCGCGGCACGGGCACGCTCAGTTTCGGCGAGAGGAAAGGATGCGGAGGAGGAAGAGGAACAGATTCACGACGTCGAGGAACAGACCGAGCGCCGCTCCGACCGCGTCGTCACCGACGCGACCACGCATCATGCGCGAAGTGTCGAAGAGGATGTAGCCGCAGAAGAGGAGGACACCGACGCTGGCGATGGCCAGCTGGAACACCGCCGAGTGGAAGAAGAACCCGAGAAACATCGCCCCGAGGACGACCCACAGCCCCATGTTCAGCGCCGCGCCGAGGTAGGAGAAATCTTTCCGCGAGACGAAGACGTAGCCGGACAGACCGACGAAGGCGGCCGCGGTGAGCAGGAAGGCGTCGCGCACCGGGGACGGGTCGAGGGTGGCGCCGCTGGACGCCATCACCTGCGCGACGAAGATCGACGGGGCGACGTACAGGCCGGTGACGAAGGTGTACCCGAACAGCGCGACCACGTTCAGCCCGCGGATCCGGCGGGCGAATTGCGCCGCGAGGAAGGCGACGAAGAACACGCCGGTCATGATGAACCAGTGCTGCAGCCCGAACGCGACGATGGGCGAGACCGGGAGCGGCAGGCCCTCGACCGGCACCGGCTCACCGGCGTAGAGCGCGACCAGGGCGCCGGCGACGGCGAAGAAGATGCCGCCGGTGAAGAGCGCGTAGACGCGGCGGAGGAACGGGAGCGCGGCGGCGACGTCCAGGCGGGTCTCGAGCACGGCGCCGCCGGGGAAACGCGACTCACGCTGGGGCTTCGAGGAGAACGGGCTCGGGGTGTACATGGTGGGCAGAGGCAACCTAAGGAGCTACCCCCGCAAGTCAATCGGCGGAGGTCGGTGCGCCGGGAGCGGCATTTTCCGCGGGCGCCGGGGAAGTCGGAGCGCCGGCGGCGAGGGCGAAGATGGGCGAGGTACGGGTCAGCTCGTCCTCCAACCCGGGAACCCGCCCCAAGCTTCCTGCGCCGAGGACGACGAGCGCGACCGCCAGCACCGACCCCCAGGCGAACACCGTCTCCGCGCGCGCCGCGGTGATCGGCCGCGAGGCGAAGGCGGCCGCCAGGACGAAGGCGAACAGATCGATCGCCAGCGTGTTCGCGCCCAGCGCGGGGAGCGAGGTCGACGCCGCGGCCGACGCGGAGCGCAGCCCACCGACCGCACCGGCGACGAGCACGACGAGACCGAGCCCGGTCCAGAAGGCGCCGAGCGCGATGCGCTGCGTGCGCGCGCTCGACGCGGAGAGCAGCTCGAGCGCTCGCCGCACCACCAGCGCCAGCCCGAGGGCGAAGAGCAGCCCGAGCACCGCGAAGGTCACGCCGGCCAGGCCGTGATGATGGGTCCGCGCGCGCAGCAAGGCGCCCAGCGGGGCGAGACCGGCGCAGACGAGCGCTCCCCAGCCGACCACCGCAGCGCGGAGCCGCGACGCGCGCGTCGGCACGTGCTCGTCGGGGAGCGCCGGAAGCGCCAGCGGCTCGGTCGTCGCGTCCTCGGCGGACTCTCCGGCGAGCTCGTCGAGGCCTTCACGCGCGCCGCGCAGCAGCAGGATCGCCGCCGCCATCGGCACGACGAGGATCCCGGCGAGCGCGGGCCACGCGGAGACGAGCCCCACGGTGCTGCTGGCGCTCGCCGAGCAGCGGACCGCCGCGGGGAACGAGGCGATCAGGGCCGCGGGGATGCTGATCCCGAGCGCGCTGGCGACCCGGGCGATCACTTCTTGCCGCGAGAGAGGAACGCCATGAACTGCGCCTTCGCCTCGTCCGACGTGAGGCGCTCGGTGAACACCGCGGCCTCGCGATGGATGGCCGCCGTCGCCGCCTCGCGCTTGGGATCGCGGATCAGCTTCTTGGTCAGCCGCACGGCCTCCGGCGGCTTGGTGGCGATGAGCTCGGCCTTGGCCCGCGCGAACGCCGCGAGCTCGGCCTGCGGGAGCACCTTGGTCACGAGACCGGCGCGCTCGGCCTCGGTCGGGTCGATCGGGTCCCCCCCGAGGAGCCACTCGTACGCGCGAGCCGGGCCGACCCGCTCGGACAGGAGCACCGACGACGCCGCCTCGGGGACGAGCGCGAGGTTCACGAAGGGGAAGGCGAAGCGCGACTTGTCCGAGGCGTAGACGAAGTCGCAGTGGAGCAACATGGTGCTGCCGATGCCGATGGCCGGGCCGTCGACGATGGCGATGAGCGGCTTGGAGAAGGCGACCAGGCCGTGGAGGAGCTTGAACACCGGCGCGCTCGCCGGATCGCGCGGCGGCTGGGACGCGAAGTCCATGAGGTCGTTGCCGGCGGTGAAGCAGTTGCCGGCCCCCTCGAGCGTCACGACGCGCACGTCCGCTGCCTCATCCGCACCGGCGAGCGCCTCGGCGAAGGCCGCGTACATGGCGGAGGTGAACGCGTTCTTCTTCTCCGGACGCGCAAAGACGATCCGCCGCACGCCCGCCGAGTCGTCGACCCGGATCTCTCCTGCTTCGCTCATGCGCGGCACCGTAGCCCGCCGCGTTGCGTTGCGCACGGGCAACACAGGTTTGTCCCGCTCCCCCCTTTCGGGACGTCTGGTTTGGATGAATCATCCGCCGCGTCGCCCCAAGTCAGCAACGAACGCATCACGCCGAAGGAGATCTTCATGGCAGCTCAGACGTGGAACATCGATCCGTCGCACTCGCACATCCAGTTCGCGGTCCGTCACATGGTCATCAGCAAGGTGCGCGGGCGCTTCAACAAGTTCTCCGGCTCGCTGAGCTTCGACCCGGCAGCTCCGCAGAGCGGCTCGGTCCAGGCGACGATCGAGGTCGACAGCATCGACACCACCGACGAGAAGCGCGACGGGCACCTCAAGTCCCCCGACTTCTTCGACGCCGCCAAGTTCAGCACCCTCACCTTCAAGAGCACTGGCATCACCGGGAGCGGCTCCGATCTGAAGGTCACCGGCGACCTGACCATCCACGGCGTCACCAAGTCGGTCACCCTCGACGTCGAGTCGCTCGGCGGCGGCAAGGATCCCTGGGGCGGCGAGCGTCAGGGCTTCTCGGCCAAGACCACCATCAACCGCCAGGAGTTCGGCCTCACCTGGAGCCAGACCCTCGAGACCGGCGGGCTGCTCGTCGGCGACAAGATCGAGATCGAGCTCGATATCGAAGCCGTGAAAGCCTGACGCTCGTTAGCCAGTAACGAGAAAGACCGGAGAGCTTCGCGGCTCCCCGGTCTTTTTTCTTTTTGTACGTCGACGACTACTGCTCGAGGACGGCCTTGAGGATCTGCACCTGGTTGGCGGTCAGCTGGTGCATCGACTCCGGCGGCATGTGGTGCACGTCGACGCTGGTGAGCTGGATGCGGGCGATGGCCGTGTCCTTGATCGCGCGGGTCATGCCGGCGAGGTTGGTGGCGTCGAACTGGCCGCGGACGAGGTTCGTCGACACGTTCCCGTTGTGGCAGTCGGCGCAGGCGGCCTGCAGGAGCGTCGGGCCGTCCAGGGTGGTCGGCGGGGTGATCAGGGTCGCGGTCTTCGCGTCGGCGCTCAGCAGGTTCGACATGTCGGCGTTGCCGGTCGCCTGGTAGGTCGCCGCCGCCGTCTGCAGCGCGGTCGGGTCGGTCACCTTCACGTCGTGGTACGGCACGACGATGTGGGCGGCGAGCCCCTGGTTGTACAGCTTCGTCCAGGTCGCGCTCGTGCCCGGCGTGGCGTTGCTGGCCGGCTGGCCGGGGGCGGAGCTGGCGACCTCCTGCTCGATGGAGGCGGAGTCGAAGGCGATGGGCTGCTTGGTGCAGCCGTCGCAGCCGCTAGCGAGCTGCAGCGTCATCGGCTCGCTCTTGTCGATCATGGTGGAGGGGATGCCGCCGTACGCTTCGGAGGTGCCGTGGACGCTGTGGAAGTCGCTGAGCAGCGCCTGGCCGCCGGCGGTCCAGCTGCTCATGGTGTGCGTCCAGGGGGTGCCGGTCTCGTTCATGCGCAGCTGCTTGGCCGTGCTGGCGCCGCCCGGCTGGTGGCAGTGGGTGCAGTCCATGGTGGTGTCGGCCAGATCGCTGTCGTCGTACGCCGTCCACGAGGTCCAGTTGGTCTCGGAGCTGGCGCCGTAGTTCGCGCTGCTGGTGCTGGCGTCGGCATCGCTGGCGGTCGGCGTCGTCGTGTAATGCACGGCGATGAAGTGCAGGTTGCCGGTGGTCGGCTCGGCCGCCGCGACCTCGACGATGCCGGTGCCGCGGGTGAAGCCGAGAGCCACCGCGCTCGGCGGCGTCGGGTTGGACACCGTGGTCGGGAAGCAGGTCGGGCCGTCATCGTCGTCGTCGTCGTCGTCATCGCCGTAGAAGGTGTGGATCGGCGAGTTGAGCAGGCTGCCGCGCGCGGCGATGGCGACGGTCGGCGTGCAGCCCCAATCCCACGGGGGCCAGCTGGCCATCGTCCCGGTGATCGTCGGCGGGGTCCACGAGGCGGGCTGCGTCCAGCCGGTGGTCGGCGGCTCCCAGCCGGGCGGCGGGCCCATCCCGTCGCCGTTCATCGCCGGGTTGGTCGCCGGGAGCCAGGCCGACGGCGCGGTCATCATGACGACCCGCGGGTTCGCCGCGCTGATCGAGCTGATGCCGAGCGAGGCCGAGTGACCCATGAGCACGAAGGCCGGGTTGCCGTTGAAGCCGTTGGTCCCGTTCGGGTTGGCGAAGCCGAGCCCCAGGGTCGACTGCAGATCGGTGAGGCCGTTGATCGCCGGCGCCTTGCACAGGGCGACCGACGCCGCGTCCGTCGATCCGCGCGAGCAGAAGGCGGCCATCTGGTTGGCGCCGCTCTTGAGCGAGGCGAAGGGGTCGGTCACCACCGGCGCGGCGGCATCCACGGGGACCGCCGTTCCGCTGCCGCTCCCGCTGCTTCCGCTGCCCGTGCTGCTTGCCGTCGACGAGCCCCCGGAGGTGCCGCCGTCGCCGGTGCCGCCCGCGGCGCTCGAACCACCCGGCCCGAAGACGTCGCTGAGCCCCCCTTCTCCGCTGGCGTCGCCGCAGGCGGCGAGAGCGGCGACGGAGACGACGGCAACGAGGGGGAACGCGGAGGCGATGCGTCGCTTCATGCCTCCGCTATGAGCAAGCGCCGGGCCCCGCCTGGGCGACCCGGCGCACCCGCGCATCTCCGCGGAATTTTCCGCGTTCGCTGCTCCCGCTTCCCGGTGGGAAGCAGGAGTTCGCGGTCCGTCAGCTCACCGTCGCCGGGCTACTTCGACGCGGCGGCGATCCGGGCGTTGGCCGCCGCGGGGTTCGCCTTGCACTCGAGGAGCGCCTGGAGGAGCAGCGGCACCACGATGGTGGCGTCCGACTCGATGACGAACATCGGCGTCGTCTCGGTGAGCTTGTCCCAGGTGATCTTCTCGTTGGGCGTGGCGCCCGAGTAGGAGCCGTAGGACGTGGTCGAGTCGGAGATCTGGCAGAAGTAGGCCCAGGGCTTCACCGGCTGCTCGAGGTCGTACTTGATGCTGGGGACGACGCAGATGGGGAAGTCGCCGGAGATGCCGCCGCCGATCTGGAAGAAGCCGACGCCCGCCTCGCCCGCCGAGAGCTCCTTGTACTCGTCGTAGAAGGCGCCCATGTACTCGATGCCGCTCTTGGCGATCTGCGCGCCCACGTCACCGAACTTCACGTGCGACGCGAAGATGTTGCCGAACGTCGAGTCCTCGTAGCCGGGGACGACGATGGGGAGCTTGGCCTTGGCGGCGGCGAGCAGCCAGCAGTCGTCGACCTTCCCCTGGTGCAGCTTCGTGTCAGCGTCGACCGCCTGCACCAGCTCGTAGAAGTACTCGTGCCAGAAGCGGCGGTCGCCGGTGTCGTGCGCCTTCTTCCACATCGGCACGATGTACTTTTCAACAGCGCGGAAGGCCTCGTCCTCGGGGATGCTCGTGTCGGTGACGCGGCGCATGCGCTGGTCGAGGATCTTCGTGTCGTCCGCCTTGGTGAAGTAGCGGTAGTCGGGGAAGTCCTTGTAGTGGTCGTGGGCGACGAGGCGGAAGAGCGACTCCTCCAGGTTGGCGCCGGTGACCGACAGGCCGTGGATCAAGCCGGCGCGGATGGCCGGAGCGAGGGTGATGCCGAGCTGCGCCGAGGACATCGCGCCGGCGATGGCCCAGAACATCTTGCCGCCCCCCTCGATGTGCTTCCAGTACGCGAGGAGCGCGTCGCGCGTCGCTCGCGAGTTGAAGTTCTTGTAGTTCGTGAGGACGAAGTCGAGGATCGGCGTCTGCGCGGGGGAGGTTTCGGCCATGGCGCGCGGGTGATTACTACGTCTCGCGGCGTAATGCTCGGGACGCTCGCGCGATGTTCACGCGATGTTCACCGGGGCCTCGCCGCGGCCGCCTGCGCCTGCGCGAGGTCGGCGAAGAGCGACGGCAGGTCGCGGAGCGTCGGCCCCCCCTCGGCGTCGGGGAGAGCGGCCTCACCGCGCCGGCCGACGCTCGCCTGCAGCTCGGTGGCGGCCTCGGCGAAGCGCCCCGCCGACAGCGCCGCACGCCCGAGAGCTTCGTGGACCCGCTCGACGTCGTCGATCTCTAGCGCCGCTTGCAGCTGGCGAGCGGCCTCGGCGTCGTCCTTGCGGCCGAGCGCAGTCTCGGCGGCCAGGAGCCTCGCGTTCAGCTTGGCGACCTTCGACTCGTCGCGATCGAGACGCGCCTGCGCGGCAGCGATGGTCGCCGCGTTCGCGTCGTGCCCGAGACGCACGAGGAGGCGCGCCGTGCGGTAAAGAGTCCCCACCGTGGCCGCCGGTGCGAGCGCCCGCTGCGCCGCGGCCACCGCAGCCCGGGTGTTTCCTTCGTGCGCCTCGACGTCGGCGAGCGCGCTCCACGTCTCGGCCGCGAGCGGCGATGGGCTCGTCGCGCGCAAGGCATCCGTCGCCGCGCGCAACCGGGTGCGCGCGT
>JAMFST010000199.1 GCA_026225435.1 Labilithrix luteola | reverse complement strand
GGACCATGCTCTCGACCGTGCTCACGCTCGCCCGCGCCGTCGGCGGCACTCCGCTGCTCCCCCTGCGCCACTATCCCCGGACGTGGGAGCGACTCTACAAGGGGGGAGCCGTCGGCGTGGTGCAGCCGCACGGGCGGGCGAACGCCGCGCAGGTCGAGCTCCGCGGTCTTCCGCTGCTGCAGATCCCCTACTTCGCGCGCGGCCTGATACGCCTCCACCAGACCGCGCTCGCGCACTTCGCCACGTCGGTCCACATCACCCAGGCGCCGAGCTCGGACGCGAATGGCGTGGTGTACAACGTCACGTGGAGCTGAAGGCGCGGCTCTGCGAGGAGATCGCCGCCACGGCGGACGACCGCCTCGCTCGTTCGCGCGTCTGAACCTCAGAACGTCAACACGATGCGCCCGCGCACGCCGCCCGCGGCCATCGCCTTCTGCGCTTCGGCGACCTTCTCCACCGGGTACTCGGCGTGGACCTGGAGCTTGACGGTGCCCTTCTCCACGAGCTCGCGGAGCTCGTCGAGCCAGTCGGTGCGCTCGAGGACGTTGGAGACCATGACCGGCTTGACGACGATGCCGCGCTCGGCGCTCGCCTCGGCGGGAGCGCCGGGCTTGCCCAGCGGGATCCCCGGCCAGCCGCGGACCGGTACGTAGGTGCCGCCGGCGCGAATGGCCGGGAACGCCTTCTCACCGAGGAGCGCGCTGTCGAACAGGGCGTCGACGCCCGCGGGGACCTCGTTGCGGACGGCGGAGGCGAAGCCGTCGCCGCGCGGGACGACCACGTCGGCGCCATAGCTGCGCACCAGATCGAAATCGGCCGGCTTGGCGTCGGCGATGACGCGCAGGCCGCGGAGCTTGGCGAGCACGATGACCAGGTACGACAGCCAGCCGGCGCCGCCGGTGACCGCCAGCGTGTCGCCCGACTTGGGCCCGATGAGGTCGAGGCCATACCAGGCGGTGAGGCCATTCATCGGCAACGTCGACGCCTGCGCCAGCGACGCCCCCTTGGGGATGGCGACGACGCTGGCCGCCGGCACGACGATGAGGTCGGCCTGCGCTCCGCCTTCCGCACGCCGCGGCGTGACGGCCGCCATGACCTGATCGCCGACGTGCAGCCGATCGACGTTGCCACCGACCGACTCGACGATGCCCGCCGCGTCCATTCCCGGCGTCCACGGCTGCGGGTAGGCGGACATGAGCTTCGCCCCGAGCTCGCGCGTGAGCAGATCCGTCGGGCTCACCGCCGCGGCCTTCACCGTGATGCGAACCTCGTGCGGCGTGGCCACACGGACGTCGCGGTTCTTGATCTCGAGGACGTCGAAGCTTCCAGCCTGGGGAATGGTGACAGCGCGCATGCCCACCGTTCTACCCCTCCGGCGGGCCAGCGCAAACGATCATTGAACCTGGCTCAAGGCGCGCCGACCAGCCCTCCGACGTCGTCGGTGACCAGCTTCTGCCGTGCGTCGGGGGCCGCGACGGTCGAGGTGACGTCATCGAAGGTCACCCCCTGGACGTGCCGCAGGTAGTAACCCCAGGCCGGCAAGTCACCGAACATGTTCGACTCCGGGTACTGGTTCGGCGTCGCCTCTGCCGGAGCTCCCGGAACGCTCGACAGTCCGCCGTCGAAGGTGACCGCGACGCGGGTGAAGGACAGGTTGGTGATCGGGTAGGTCTTGCCGTCCACGCTGTACACCTGCCCGGTGACGAGCGAGCCCTGGTGCGGCGAGTTCCCCCACGCGCGCGTGAAGCCCGTGATGTCGGTGAAGGAGACGCTGTCGATCGAGCCAAGCTTGGCCACGTCGCCGATGTGGTGCGTGGTGGCCTGCTGCGCGAGGTAGACGAGGAAGGCGCCGCCGGTGTTCGCGAAGTCGACGCGCGAGAAAGCGACCTGGCTGATGTCGGACCCCTGGCGCGACTCGACGCCCATCGCGGCGTACTGCACCTCCTTGACGTAGTCGTCCTCGATCGTGATGTTCTGCAGCGCGCCGTAGGTCGCCGTGCCGAACTTGATCCCGTTCGAGCCGCCGCTCGTCCCCGAGCCGCCGAAGAGCGAATTCGTCACCGTCATGCCGTCGATGCCGCGACGCACGCCGCTCTTGAGGCACATGGCGTCGTCACCGGCGCGCACGGCGACGTCGTCGACGGTGATGTTGCTGCCGTCGACGATGTCGATCCCGTCGTGGGTGATGCCGTCGCTGGAGACGCCCAGGTTGGTGAGGAGCACGTCGTCGGTCTCCATCATGACCAGGCTCCACACCGCGCTCCGGCGCAAGAAGACGTTCCGCACGGTGACGTGGTCGGACTTCACCGACCAGAGGATCATCGGGCGGGTGCCTTCGATACCGGGGAACGAGTCGCCGTCGCCGTCGAGCATGCCGCCGCCGTCGATGGTGACGCCGGTGGCGTCGGGGACGTAGAGCAGCGCGCGCTGGCAGTTGAGGAGCTGCGTGTTGCCCGTGTCCGGCGTCTGGGTCGGATAGTCCGCGGCGTTGGTGCTGCCGAGGAGCGTCGCCGACGAGTCGACGAAGAAGGTCATGTTGCTCTTGAGCGTCAGGCTCCCGCTGAGGAACGTTCCGCCCTTCAGCAGCACGGAGCCGCCGGTGCCCGCGGCCGCGTCGATGGCCTGCTGGATGGCCGCTGTGCTCAGCGTGGTGCCATCGCCGACCGCGCCGTAGCTGGCGACGTCGAACACCGGCGACGGCGGCGCGCCGATGAAGGTGGCCTCGGTGTACACCTTGACGTTGTCGACCAGCAGCGTGCCCGCGCCGGCGCCGTCGAGGTAGTAGCTGAGCGAGGCGACGGTCGCCGCCGCCGCGCGCAACGCCTGCGAGGCCAGGGCGCGCACGCCGTCGATGTACAGATCGAACGTCCCCGCCCCGGTGTCGACGACGACGCGCACGCGGTACCACTCGTTGGCGACGAAGGCCTGCACCGTGGTGATCGTGCTGCCGACGTGGACCTGGATGTTCCCGTCCTGGAACGACACCGAGGCGACCGCGTTCCCCGTCGCGTCGTAGATGTACGGGATCGCCTTGAAGCCGGCCGTCTCGCGCGCGAGCACCTTCGCCTCGAAGACCACCCGCCCGCTCTGCGCG
>JAMFST010000198.1 GCA_026225435.1 Labilithrix luteola | reverse complement strand
GATCGGGCAGCGGGTGGAGGCGGGCGCGCCGCTCGCGCAGCTCGATTCGCGTGGCGTGGCGCTGAACGCGGCCGAGGCACGGGCCAACGTGGCGAGCGCCTCGGCGCAGTACGCGACGGCCGCGCGCGATTGCAGCCGCTACGGATCGCTCCTGTCCAAGGGGGCCATCACCCGCCAGGAGTACGACCGGGCCATCGGCACCTGCAGCGCCAACGGCGCCTCGGCCAGCGCCGCTGCCGCCCACGCCAAGGCCGCCTCGCAGGTCGTCCAGGACGCGACCATCCGCGCCCCCTTCGCCGGCATCGTCACCGACAAGATGGTCCACGTCGGCGACTTCGTCCGCCCCGAGAGCCCGGTGGTGGCGCTCCTCTCCGACGGGCAGCTGCGCCTCCGCCTCACCGTCGCCGAGCCGGACATGCAGGCGGCGAAGGAAGGGGCGCCGGTGTTCTTCGAGACGGTCGGCGTCCCCGGGCGACAGTTCCGCGCCACGCTGAAGTACATCGGCCACGAGGTGCGCCCGCAGACGCGCGACGTCATCGTCGAGGCGGTCGTGGAGAACGACGACGGGCTGCTCATGCCGGGTATGTTCGTGACGGCGCACCTGCTCAACGGCGAGACCACGCAGCCGGTGGTGCCGCGCGGCGCCGTGGTGGTCACCGAGACGGGGCCGCGGGTCATGGCCATGGTCGGCCAGCACTTCGAGCAGCGGGTGGTGCAGCTCGGCGCGATGATGGGGAACGACGTGGCCATCGTCGACGGCGTGAAGTCCGGCGACCAGGTGGTGGTGCGCAACTTCGACACCCACCCCGTATCGTCGGTCGCGCTGAACTAGGCTAGCTCGCCGCCTTCCCTTTCGAGATAGGCTGACCGCACATGCAGTGGCTGGCGGCTCTCTGCGTCCGGCACCCCGTCTTCACCTGGGTCTTGATGGCCACCATCGTGGTCATCGGGCTGGCGAGCTACGGCTCGCTCGGTCTCGACGAGTTCCCCAAGGTGGACGTGCCCATCGTGCTGGTGAAGACCGAGCTCGAGGGGGCCGCACCCGAGGAGATCGAGTCGGAGCTGGCCGAGAAGATCGAGGGGGCGCTCAACACCATCAGCGGCATCGACGAGCTGCGTTCGAGCTCGGTGCAGGGCGTGTCGCTGGTCACCGTCGCCTTCGATCTCGACAAGGACATCGACGTCGCCGCGCAGGAGGTCCGCGATCACCTCCACGCCGTGCAACCGGAGCTGCCCAAGGGGTCCGACCCGGTCGTGGTGAAGCTCGATCCGGCAGCGCTCCCGGTGCTCCTCGTCACGCTGCGCGCCGAGGTCGGCGGGATGAGCGTGCGCGATCTCACCGAGCTGGCCGACAAGAAGGTGCGCCGGCAGATCGAGAGCATCGACGGCGTCGGCCAGGTGAACATCATCGGCGGCCGCAAGCGCGAGATCCGCCTGTGGCTCGACCCCACCAAGCTGCAAGGCGCCGGGATCACCGCCATCGAGGTGCAGCGCGCGCTGCTCACGCAGAACAGCGAGGTGCCGGGCGGCTCGATCGACACCGGGCCGCGGCGCATCGCCCTGCGCGTCGAGGGGCGCGCCCCCTCGGTCGCCGAGGTTGGCCGCATCATCGTCCGCGAGCAGAAGGGGCACGCGACGCGCATCGAGGATCTCGCGCGGGTCGAGGACGGCGAGGAGGACGAGAAGACCTGGGCCGCGGTCAACGGCGCGCAGACGCTGGTGCTGTCGATCCGCAAGCAGTCGGGCGAGAACACCGTGGCGGTGGTCGACGCGGTGCGCGCCAAGCTGAACGAGCTCGGGCCGCAGCTCCCCGGCATCAAGCTGGAGGTCGTGCGCGACAACTCGCAGGCCATCCGCACCAGCCTCGACGCCGTGCGCGAGCACCTGATCATCGGCGCGCTCCTGGCGGCGCTGGTGGTGCTCCTCTTCCTCGGCAACGTGCGCAGCACGCTCATCGCCGCGCTGTCCATCCCGGTGTCGATCATCGGGACCTTCGCGCTGATGAAGGCCATCGGCTTCACCCTCAACATCATCACGCTGCTGGCGCTGGCGCTCGCGGTCGGCATCGTCATCGACGACGCCATCGTCGTGCTGGAGAACATCGTCCGCTTCCTCGAGGAGAAGCGGATGAAGCCGTTCGTCGCCGCGGTGCTCGCCACGCGCGAGATCGGCCTCGCGGTCCTGGCGACGACGCTCTCGCTGATGGCGGTGTTCCTCCCGGTCGCCTTCATGAGCGGGATCATCGGCCGCTTCATGAACAGCCTCGGCGTGACCATGGCCTTCGCCGTGGCCGTCTCGCTGCTGGTGAGCTTCTCGCTGACGCCGATGCTCTCGGCGCGCTGGCTGAAGGCGCCGGCGCCGCTCAGCGGGACCATCGGTGACGACGGGCAGCTGGTGGTGCTCCGCTCGGGGCTCGAGCGAGTCGTCGACCGCGTGTATCTGCCCATCGAGCGGCTCTACCTGCGGCTGCTCCGCTGGGTGATGACGCATCGCTTCGTGGTGGTGATCGCCTGCGCCCTCGCGCTCGGCTCCATCGTGCCGCTGGCGATGTACCTGCCGAAGGCGTTCCTCCCCGACAACGACCTGGGCGAGCTGGAGATCGACGTGCGCGCCGCCGAGGGGACGAGCCTGCTGCAGACGCGCATCCTCGGCGAGGAGGTGGCCACCTTGGTCCGCACCCTCCCCGGCGTCGAGTACACGCTGCTCACCGTCGGGAACGATTTTCAGAACACGCAGAACCTCGCCAACGTCTACGTCCGCCTGTCGGACCCGACCAAGCGGTGGACCACCCAGCGCGACATCATCGAGCAGGCGCGCGCGTTGCTACTCGCGCGCTATCAGGGAGCGCTGCGCCTGCAGGTGTCGCCGTCTCTGCTCATCGCCACCTCCGACTCGAAGGCGCAGGTGCAGTACACGCTCACCGGGCCGGACTTCGAGAAGCTGACCGAGGCGGCCGCGCAGGTGGTGAGCAAGCTGCGCGACGTGCCCGGCGCCGTCGACGTGGACTCCAGCTTCGTCAGCGGTAGCCCGGAGCTCAAGGTCTCGGTGAACCGCGACATGGCGGCGAACCTCGGCGTGGCGATGGTCGACGTCGAGGAGACGATCCGCCTGCTCGTCGGCGGGCGCACGGTGTCGACCTACCAGGAGAAGGGGGAGGACTACGACATCAAGGCGCGAGCGGAGCTGAAGTACCGCCAGGACGACACCGGCCTCGGGCTGATGACCGTGCCGACGCTCGCGGGCACGACCATCCCGCTGGCGACGATGCTCACCGTGACGCCCACCACCGGTCCGTCGCAGATCGACCGCCTCGATCGCCAGCGGCAGATCACCGTCACCGCCAACGTCGCCAAGGGGTACAGCCAGAGCAAGGTGTCCGAGGCGCTGGAAGCGATCGTCGCCGATCAGCACCTGCCGCCAGGCTACGGCGCGCGCCCCGCGGGGCTCACCAAGGAGACCGGACGCGTGGTCCACGGCTTCCTCATCGCCCTCGGACTCTCCGCCGTCTTCATGTACCTGGTGCTCGCCGCGCAGTTCGAGTCGTGGCTGCACCCGGCGACCATCTTGCTGACGTTGCCGCTGACGCTCCCGTTCGCGCTCGTCTCGCTGGTGCTCTTCGGTCAGGAGCTGACGGTCATGTCGGCGCTCGGGGTCATCGTCCTCTTCGGGGTGGTGAAGAAGAACGCCATCCTCCAGGTGGAGCACATGAACCAGCTACGCAAGCAGGGCGTGCCGCGTGACGAGGCGATCCTCCAGGCCAACAAGGACCGCCTGCGGCCCATCCTGATGACGACCATCGCGTTCGTCGCCGGGATGATCCCGCTGCTGGTCTCGCGCAAGATCGGCTCGGGGTTGAACCGCGGGATCGCCGGGGTCATCGTCGGCGGTCAGACCTTCTCGCTCGGTCTGACGTTGCTCGCGACCCCGGTCGCCTACTCCCTCTTCGACGACTTCCTCCGTCGCCGCGCCGCCCGCCGCACCGCGGTCCCGGAAGACCGCGGCGAGCGAGACCTCGACGCTCTGTAGCGAGCGCGACGGCCGCCTCTTCTCAGCTGCGCTTCTTGGTGCGGCGGCCGGCGAAGGCGAGGGCCACGAAGGCGAAGGCGCCGAAGGAAGCGACGTCGTTCCCGGTGCTGACGTTGCCGGCGCCGGCGACCGAGCAGCCGCTGGAGCTAGGCACGGTCGTCACGGTGTTCTTGCCGCCGCCGGTGTTGTCGTCGTCGTCGTCACCGCTGCTGTCGTCGTCGCCGGTGTCGTCACCGGAGCCGCCGTCGGCACTGGAGCGTCCGCCGTCCGCGCTGCTGCTTCCGCCGCCGGCGCACACGTTGAGCGGCGTCGACGAGGTGCGCGGAGCGGGGAGCTCGGCGGAGATGTCCGACTGGTTCTCGTCGGTGTCGGTGCAGCCGCCGTTGGCGCGGAAGCCGGCGAGGACGGAGGAGAGCGTCGGCGCGGCGGCCATGCCTTCGAACTGCGAGACGGTGCCGTAGCCGATCAGGTCGACGAACGAGCCTGCCGGGCACGGGTCGCCCGAGCCGCCGCAACCGAGCGACTCGGTGCCGTTCACGAGGGCGATCTTCCCGGACGTGCCGCCGAGCGCCGCGGTCCCCTGGATGTCGACCGGCGGGAGCGCCGCGCCGGTGGTGCCGGGCGTGCCCATCGCGACGAGGAGGTACTCGCCCGGCTGGATCATCCGGTCGCCGAGGGTGACCAGGTTCGGGTCACCGCCGTCGACCGCCGAGGCGAAGTCCCCCTCCCCGCTGCCGTACTGGAGCGAGAGGCCGGAGAGCGAGACCGCGTCGGTGCCGCGGTTGAAGAGCTCCACGTAGTCGCTGTCGAACGTGGCGCCGGAGTTGCTGCCGCCGCCGTACACCTGGCTGATGACCACGCCCGAGCTGCCGCTGCCGCCGCTGCTGCCCACGCCGGGGCCGGCGTCCTTGGTGGAGCCCGTGCCCGCGTCCTTGGGGCCCGCATCCGAGCCGCCGCCACTGCCGGCGTCCTTGGTCCCGGCGTCCGAGCTGCCCGCGTCGCTGCCGCCGTCGGTGCCCGCGTCACCGACGGTGACGCACAGGTTCTTGGCGCTGGTGCTGTCGTGCGGAGCCGGGGTGACCACGCTGAAGTCGGCGACGTTGTCACCGGTGACGCTGCAGCCGCCGCCGTTGCGCGTGGCGGACTTGGTGCTGCTCAGGACGCCGACCGCGGCGGTCCCCTCGAACTGGTTTGCCGCGCCGTAGCCGACGAGATCGAGGTAGGTCGTGGGATCGCACGAGCCGGCGGTGGCGCCGCAGGTGAGCGGCGTCGTGCCGTTGACCAGGGCGACCTTGCCCGCCGTCGCCGCGAGGTTCGCGCCTCCGATGAGGTCCGCCGCCACGGGGAACGCCGCGCCGGCGTCGCTGCCCGTGCTCATGCCGACGAGGTAGTAGCCACCCGCGGGGACGGTCACGTTCGGCAAGAGGATGAGGCCCGGATCACCCGCGTCGGAGGCGGGAGCGAACGCACCCGTGGCGCTGCCGTACTGGAGCGAGAGGCCGTCCAGCGAGAGCGGCGCCGCCGTCGGGTTGAACAGCTCGATGAAGTCGCTGCCGAAGGTCCCGGTGCTGCCGCCGCCCCCGAAGACCTGGCTGATGACCATCCCCGTGCCGCCCGCCGGGGGCGGCGTCGTGCCGCCGCAGCTGTGGAGCGCGGCGCTGCTGTTGCGGGGCGAGGTCACGCTGACGACGGCGACGGTGAAGTCGGCGGCGTTGTTCTTCGTGTCGGTGCACCCGGCGCCATCGCGCAACGCCGAGGTGGTGGTCGAGAGGACGCCCGCCGCCGCGCCGTCGAACGTCACGGCGCTCCCGAAGCCGACCACGTCGACGATGTCCGCGTTGCCGGCGCAGGTGGCCGCGCTCGTACAGGTGAGCTGCGTCGTGTTGTCGACGAGGAAGACGGTGCCGTCGGTCGACGAGAGCGCGAGCGAGCCGATGTCGTCCGCGGTCGGCAGCGCGGTGCCGTTCGCGCCCGGCGCGGCGCCCATCTGCACCAGGTAGTACTCACCCGCCTTGATGGTCGCGTCCTTGAGCGGCGACGGCGTCGTGACCTTGCCCGAGGAAGCGGTGGCGTACTGCAGCGACCAGCCGCTGATCGACACGTCGGCCGTACCGCGGTTGAAGATCTCGACGTAGTCGTTCGCCAGCGTCGCGCCCTTGTTGCCGCCCGCTCCGTACACCTGGCTGATCACCAGCTGCCCGACGCCATCGGCCGCGCCGAGCGCCGCGCCGAGTGACGCGCTCCCCTCTCCGGCCGAGCACCCCGTCCAGGCGAGCGACGAGGCCCCGACCGCGCTGGCGGCGAGGAGTGAGAGGACGACCGAAGCACGAAGATGCAGACGACGAATTTTCAAGGCAGCTCCCGGCGTTGGAACCAGTGACGACGGTGAGCGCTCTAGCGCGTGCGGCGAAGTCGTGCTCGCACTTACATCGCGCCGCGCAAGAAACTCACCTGCCCGTCACCGAGCCATCCGCTGCCGGTCGAAAATTATCTCGGCGCCCGAATATTCGCGTGTTTCAGACCTCGGGTCGGTCCCACTCGCGCTTCTGCACGACGGGCAACTGGAGCGCGCGCTCGCGTTCGAGATCGAGGTTGCCGACGTGGAGGCTGAGCGGCGCCTGGACCCACTTGTAGATCGACGTGGTGAAGAGCCGGGCGAAGCGCTCTGCCCACGCGTCGAGCTGCGGCTTGTCGTGCTGCTGGAACATCGCCCCGAGCGCCTCCTTCACCTCGGCGGTGCTCATCTTCTCCCCGGCGTAGAGGAAGAAGCAGGCGTCGAGCACCGGGAAGGGCATGAGATCGCGCTCGTCCTCCATCCCCTCGGCCAGCTCGGCGGAGGCGGGCTTGATGAGCGTGAGGCGGATGGCCTCCGACTCCGTACGTTCGTACAGGTAGTCGAGGAGGAAGTTCACCACCGTCTTGGGCACGTTGGCGATGACCGCGAGCGCGCCTTCGCCGTCGCCGCCGATGGTCGAGTAGCCGACCGCCTTCTCGCTCATGTTGCTCGTCTGCAGGAAGAGACCGCCGGCGCTGTTCGCCCAGGTCCACATGCGCTCGGCGCGGATGCGCGCCTGCAGGTTCTGGTGCGCCATGCGCCCCAGCTCTTCGCCCGGCTGGAGCATCGCGCCGATGACCGCCAGCTCCCGCTCGAAGGAGTCGTCGATCGACTGGATCGACAGCGGCGCGTCGAGCTCGGCGGCCGCCTTCTCCGCTGCCGCCGTCGTCTCCGCGGAGCTGTAGCGGGACGGCATGAAGAACGCGCGCAGGATGTCCCGCGACTTGCCGCGGCGCCCGTCGATGTCGAGGTGGGCGTAACGCTGATCGACCCAGCGCCGCGCGAGCCACAGGCAGAGCAGGCTGTCGCGACCGCCGGAGAGGGCCACGCCGATGGTCTTGAAGACGCCGTTCTTCTCGAAGTAGTCGCCGATGCCGAGGGCGAGCGCGTCGAGCAGGTCCTCGCAGAACTCCTCGCGCGGGCTGCGCCAGTCGCGCGGCGTCTGGGGGATGAAGAAGCTCGCGTTGCTGGGGACGGGGAAGATGCGCCCGCTGCGCGCGAAGCTCCCCGGCACGGGGAGGTGGTGCACGCCGCTGGCGACCTGGGCGAAGGCCTCGTGGTCGGTGCGCCAGGTGGTGTTCTCCGTGCGCAGGCGGGTGGTGCGATCGAGATCGACCGTCACCTGGGAGAAGCCCTC